>CANCCF010000017.1 GCA_947374485.1 Comamonadaceae bacterium
GCAGGCTGTCGCCCATTTCACCTTCGAGCTCGGCCTTCGGGGTCAGGGCCGCCACCGAGTCGACCACGATCAGGTCCACCGCGCCAGAGCGCACCAGGCTGTCCACAATTTCCAGCGCCTGCTCGCCGGTGTCGGGCTGGCTGATCAGAAGGTCTTGCAGGTTCACACCCAGCTTTTGCGCGTACTGGATGTCGAGCGCGTGCTCGGCGTCCACAAAGGCGCACTGGCCGCCCTGTTTTTGCATCTCGGCGATCACCTGCAGGGTGAGCGTGGTTTTGCCCGACGACTCCGGGCCATAGATTTCCACCACCCGGCCGCGCGGCAGACCGCCCACGCCCAGGGCAATGTCCAAGCCCAGCGAGCCGGTGGAGACGACCTGGATGTCTTCAATCACCTCGCCCTCGCCCAGGCGCATGATGGTGCCCTTGCCAAATTGTTTCTCGATCTGCGCCAGTGCCACGGCCAGGGCCTTGGCTTTTTCGCTGGTGGGGGCCATGCCTTTGACGGGTGCGTCCATGTGAAATCTCCTGATAAATCGTTGCTGGGAAGGCGGTTTGTGCATCTGCTGTTAATCACAGGCTGGATGCTTGAACAGTAGTTTAACGGCACTGGTTGAAATCGGTAAACCCTATTTTTGGTCAGTTTGCATTACCATTTGCCGCATGACTGCCACACCCTCCACAGACCCAGAAAGCTGGCGCAGCACCCATGTCGGCCACTGGCTGCGTTTGGCCCTGGCCCGCTTTGATGCGCGCGTGATGGAATGCATGGCCCGGCATCCCGGCGTGCCGCTGGGCTTGGCGAATCTGGCGGCGCGTGGGCAGGTCAGTGCGGCGCACATCCACATCACGCGCCACCTGCCGGTGGAGGGCGCGCGCCTGACCGATCTGGCACAGCGGGCGGGCATGAGCAAGCAGGCCATGGGCACGCTGGTGAACCAGTGCGAGGCCTGGGGCATGGTGCGCCGCACCGGCCACGGCAGTCTCGGTGGCGATGGGCGCGCCAAGCGCGTGGCGTTTACCGAGGCCGGTCTGGCCTGGCTCGTGGCCTACCAGGCGGCGGTGGCGCAGGCCGAGGCCGAGATGCGCGCGGCCGTGGGCGATGAAGTGGCCACCGTGGTGGCACTGGGGCTGGAGGCCTACGGCGCCGCCTGAGCGGAATTCGCAAGCCTAGAATGGCAGCACAAAAACGAGGAGACAAGCATGCGGATATTGATTGCCGAAGACGATCAGGTGCTGGCAGACGGCCTGCTGCGCGCGCTGCGCAGCGCGGGCGCGGCGGTGGACCATGTGGCCAGGGGCTCGGAGGCCGAGGCCGCGCTCTTGACCAACACCGAGTTCGACCTGCTGATTCTGGACCTGGGCCTGCCCAAGATGCATGGCCTGGAGGTGCTGAAAAAACTGCGCGCACGGGGCTCTGCCTTGCCGGTGCTCATCCTCACCGCCGCTGACAGCGTGGACGAACGCGTCAAGGGCCTGGACTACGGCGCCGACGACTACATGGCCAAACCCTTTAGTTTGCAGGAACTGGAAGCCCGCGTGCGTGCCCTGGTGCGCCGGGGCATGGGGGCGTCGAGCAGCAGCATCAAGCACGGGCCGCTGACCTACGACCAGGCCGGTCGCGTGGCCACCATCGACGGCAAGATGGTGGAACTCTCGGCACGCGAGCTGGGCCTGCTGGAAGTGCTGCTGCAGCGCGCCGGGCGCCTGGTGAGCAAAGACCAGCTGGTGGAGCGCCTGTGCGAGTGGGGCGAAGAGGTGAGCAACAACGCCATCGAGGTGTACATCCACCGCCTGCGCAAAAAAATTGAAAAGGGCCCGATCCGCATTGCCACCGTGCGCGGCCTGGGTTACTGCCTTGAGAAGATTCCTGCTTAGATTGATACCTGCCGCATGAAAATCTTCCAGCGTGAGCAGCGTTCCCTGTTCGGGGAGATTCTGGACTGGATGCTCACGCCGCTCTTGCTGCTGTGGCCGATCAGCCTGGTGCTGACCTGGCTGGTGGCGCAGGGTATTGCAGGCAAGCCGTTCGACCGGGCGCTGGAGTACAACGTCAGCGCCCTGGCCCAGCTCATTACCGTGAAGAACAACCGCGCGCAGTTTGTGCTGCCGCTGCCCGCGCGCGAGCTCTTGCGTGCCGACGATGCCGACACCGTGTACTACCAGGTGCTGGGCCCGCAGGGCGAGTTTTTGAGTGGCGAAAAAAACCTGCCTCAGCCGGTGGACATCGACAAACCCAGCACCGGTGAAGTGCGCATGCGCGACGATGAATACAAGGGCATCGAGCTCAAGGTGGCCTATATGTGGGTCAAGCTGGATGCGACCAACAGCAAACCCGCGCTGGTACAGGTGGCCGAGACCATGGACAAGCGCTCGGTGCTGGCCACAGAGATTGTGAAGGGCGTGATGTTGCCGCAGTTTGTGGTGCTGCCGCTGGCGGTGCTCCTGGTGTGGCTGGCGCTGGTGCAGGCCATCAAGCCGCTCAACCGCCTGGAAGAGCGCATCCGCGCCCGCAACCCGGATGACCTAAGCCCGCTGGAAGTGGAGGCCGTACCCATGGAAGTGGCGCCGCTGGTGGCCTCCGTCAACGATTTGCTGATGCGCTTGAAGGATTCGATTGCCACGCAAAAACGCTTTCTGGCCGATGCCGCGCACCAGCTCAAAACGCCCTTGGCAGGCTTGCGCATGCAGGCCGACCTGGCGCAGCGCGAAGGCGCCAGTGCCGACGATTTGAAACACTCGCTGCGCCAGATTGGCCGCTCCAGCATCCGCGCCACCCACACCGTCAACCAGCTGCTGGCGCTGGCACGCGCCGAGAGCAGCAGCACCGTGCTGGCACACCAGCCCTGCGATGTGGCGCGCCTGACCATGGATGTGATCCGCGACTGCGTGCCACGCGCCATGGACCGGCACATCGACGTGGGCTACGAGGGCGCAGAGCCCGGCTCGGACGGTGTGGTGGTGCAGGGCAACCTGACTCTGCTGACGGAGATGGTGCGCAACCTGGTGGACAACGCCATCAACTACACGCCCTCACGCGCAGAAAAGCCGGGCGTCATCACCGCGCGGGTCTTGGTCGACCCGTTCAGCCGGGTGCTGGTGATCCAGGTGGAAGACTCGGGCCTGGGCATTGCCCCGGCTGAGCGCGAGCTGGTCTTTCAACCCTTTTACCGGGCGCTGGGCAATGAGGCCGATGGCTCGGGACTGGGCCTGCCCATCGTGCTGGAGATTGCGCGCCAGCACCGTGCCGAGGTGACGGTGGACGATGTGCGCCCAGGCCAGAACCCGCCAGGCTGCTGCTTTACCGTGCGCTTTGCGGCCGACGCGGGGATGCCGCAGTTCGGCTGAGGCGCCTGTCTCTTTTCACTTGCAGCTGCGCAACCCGCGGCTGCTCAATTGCAGCTGCGAAACCCGCGGCTGCTCAATTGCAGCTGTGCAGCCCGCGGCTGCCCAGGGCACTGCGCAGCTCGCCCAGCTTGGGCTTTTGCGCCGGGCCAATGGCAGGCAAGCGCAACTGCCAGGCCTGCCCTGGCACGCGCTCCTGCACCACGCGTGCGGTGTGCAGACCGCGCGCCGCCATGCGGGCCAGCAGGGCCTCGGCATCGGCCCGGACCTCAAAACCGCCGAGTGAAAAACCGGGCTCCAAGCTGGGGTTGTCGAGCGCTTCGGGCTTGAGGTTCATGGCCTCCACTTCCGCCCGCTTTTTGGCCAGCAGCTCGGGGCTGGCGTACTTGCCCATGTAGACAATCCAGCGCGCGCTGATCGCCAGCTCGTCCATCACCCAGGCGTCTGCGCCCAGCAAGGGCCCCAGGCTCTGGCGCAGGGCTTGTGCCTGCTCGGCATCGAAGGGTCCGGCCTGCAAACATTCCTTGGGTGCCTGGTCGGCCTTTTGCTCGTCTTCCACGCGTGTGAACTCTTCGGCTGTGAGCAGGCGCACACGTTCGGGTGCAAGCTGCTGCGCCAGGCGCTGCGGTTCACTCTGCTCTGCGGGCCCCAGGCCATAGCTGCGCAGCAGCTCATGCCCCCAGGCGTAGTACAGCCCGTTGGCCAGCAGCAGGATGAGGGCAAGCAGTCTCAGCATGGGCAATGAAGTTGGGCTAGGGCTTGGTGGGTGCAGCAGTGCCGGGCACGGGGCGCACGCTCACCTCCGCACTGCTGATCTTTTGCATTCCGCTGGCAGTATGCACCAGCAGCGCGCCACTGGCGTCCACCCCACGCGCCACACCAGTGGTGCCATCGGTGCAGATGACCTCACGCCCATAGAGCAGGTCGCGCGCGTGAAAATCCGCACGCAATGCGGCAAAGCCTTCGGTCTCAAAGGCTTTCACCGCGCCCACCAGGGGCAGCACCAGCGCCTCCAGCGTGCCCGGCGCATCGGCGTCTGGCAGCACCTCATTGAGCGCAGCAGCAGGCGTGCGCAGCCCGGCGCTATCGCGTGGCAACAGGTTGATGCCGATACCGATGACGCAGTAGCGCACCTCGCCCACGCTGGTGGTTTCAATCAGGATGCCTGCCACTTTGCGCTCATGCAGCCAGACATCGTTGGGCCACTTGAGCTGCAGCGCCGGGTGCAGGCTTTGCACCACCGCCAGGCCCACGGCCAGCGACAGCCCGGACCAGTCGGCGGGTTGCAGGGGCAAGCCGAGGGAGAACGTCAGCGCAGACAGGCCCTCGGGTGCTTCACCGTGCGGGTCACTGCGCTTGCCACCTGAGGCGCCGCTCTGCCAGTCCCGCCCCAGGCGGCCACGCCCGGCAGTCTGGCGCTCGGCCACCAGCAGAATCGGCTCCAGTTGGCCCGTGCGCGCGCGGCGCATCAGCTCGGTGTTGGTGGAGTCGACTTGGGGCAGGATCTCGACGGTGAAGCCCGGCAGCAGGGGCACCACCGCTTCCCAGATCGCTTCAGCGGGCCAGCGAATGCTCACCGCTTGCCGCGTTTCGGGGCTAACAGCGTGCCGCGGCACTTTTTGGCGCCGCACCAGCAGGGGTACTCGGCCTTGAGTTTGGGCGTGTAGCGTTCGTCGATGATCAGGCCGTAGTCGTAGTTCAGCTCTTCACCCGCTTTGATATTGCGCCGTGCCTTGATGAAAATGCGGCCCTCTTGTTCATCGGCCTCACAGTTGGCATCACAACTGTGGTTGATCCAGCGCGAGGAGTTGCCGCCATACAGCGCGTCGATCACATGCTCCTCGTCCACATGGAAGTAAAACGTGTGGTTGGGGTCCTTCGGGTCGTGCGGGTGGCGGCGTTGCGCCTCGGGCCAGCTGATCACTTCGCCCACGTACTCGATGAGGGTCTCGCCCTCGGCAATGTCCACCAGCGCAAACACGCCCTTGCCATGCACGCCGGAGCGCCGGGTCTGGATGCGGCGGCTGTCAGACGGCTTGACAATTTTCTGGGGGCTTTTGGTCACGGCGCAAAAATTTGGTATGGTGAATCGTATGGGCGCGCATGTGCGTGCCTGCGTGTGGGGGCGCGAGCGTCTGCGCACACGCGAGAAACTGGATTGTAGTCAGACATATGAAAGACGCCGTTTTGAACAAAACACTGGTCATTGCCGAAAAGCCCTCCGTCGCCCAGGACATCGTCCGCGCGCTCACACCCACTGCCGGCAAGTTCGAGAAGCACGACGAGTATTTTGAGAGCGAGGGCTATGTGGTCTCCAGCGCTGTCGGCCACCTGGTGGAAATCCAGGCGCCCGAGGCTTTTGATGTCAAGCGTGGCAAGTGGAGCTTTGCCCACCTGCCCGTGATCCCGCCGCACTTCGATTTAAAGCCCGTGGACAAGACCAAGACGCGCCTGAACGCGGTGGTGAAACTGGCCAAGCGCAAGGATGTGGACAAGATCATCAACGCCTGTGACGCGGGCCGCGAGGGCGAGCTGATTTTTCGTTTGATCGAGCAGTACGCCGGTGGCGCCAAGCCCCTGGGCAAGCCGGTCTCGCGCCTGTGGCTGCAAAGCATGACGCCGCAGGCCATACGCGACGGCTTTGGCAATCTGCGCACCAACGCGCAAATGCAACCCTTGGCCGACGCCGCGCGCTGCCGCTCGGAAGCCGACTGGCTAGTCGGCATCAACGGCACGCGCGCCATGACCGCTTTCAACTCGCGCGACGGCGGTTTCTTTTTGACCACCGTGGGCCGTGTGCAGACGCCTACCCTCTCGGTGGTGGTGGAGCGCGAAGAGCAGATCCGCAAGTTCATCAGCCGCGACTACTGGGAAGTGCACGCCACCTTCGCCGCCCAGGCCGGTGAGTACCAGGGTAAATGGTTCAACCCCGCGTGGAAAAAGAACCCCGATGACGCCGAGCTGAAGGCCGACCGCGTCTGGACCCAGCGCGAAGCGCAAACCATTGCCGATGCCGTGCGTGGCCAGCCTGCCACGGTGACCGAAGAGAGCAGGCCCACCACCCAGGCCTCGCCTCTATTGTTTGACCTGACCAGCCTGCAGCGCGAGGCCAATGGCAAGTTCGGCTACAGCGCCAAGACCACGCTGTCCATCGCCCAAAGCCTGTACGAGCGCCACAAGGCCCTGACCTACCCGCGTACCGAT
This sequence comes from Comamonadaceae bacterium, assembly GCA_947374485.1. Classification (GTDB taxonomy): domain Bacteria; phylum Pseudomonadota; class Gammaproteobacteria; order Burkholderiales; family Burkholderiaceae_C; genus Allorhodoferax. The sequence goes on from CANCCF010000017.1 coordinate 6,549, forward strand.
TCGCGCAACCTGCCCGAAGACTATGTGCCGGTGGTGAAGTCCACGTTTGAAATGCTGGCCGACAGCGGCATGCGCCACCTGGCGCCCTTTGCCGCCACCGCCATCAAGGGCGGTTACGTCAAGCCCACCAAGCGCGTGTTCGACAACGCCAAGGTAAGCGACCACTTTGCCATCATCCCCACGCTGCAGGCACCCAGTGGCCTCTCGGAGGCTGAGCAAAAAATCTATGACCTGGTGGTGCGCCGCTTCATGGCCGTGTTCTTCCCCAGCGCCGAATACCAGGTGACCACCCGCATCACCAAGGCCCTCGAATACAGCTTCAAGACCGAAGGCAAGGTGCTGGTTAAGCCGGGCTGGCTGGCGATTTACGGCAAGGAATCTGCCGAAGAAGTGGCCGACGCCAAAGACGGTGACAAGGGCCAGAACCTGGTGCCCGTGCAGCCGAATGAAAAAGTCATCGGCAACCCGGTCGACCCCAAGGGCCTCAAAACCAAGCCACCCGCACGCTACTCTGAAGCCACACTGCTCGGCGCCATGGAAGGTGCCGGCAAAACCGTGGAAGACGACGAACTGCGCGAAGCCATGCAGGAAAAGGGCCTGGGCACACCCGCCACCCGCTCCAGCATCATCGAAGGCTTGATTGCCGAAAAATACATGCTGCGCGAAGGCCGCGAGCTGATCCCCACGGCCAAGGCGTTTCAATTGATGACGCTTTTGCGCGGCCTGGGCGTGGAAGAGCTCTCCAAGGCCGAACTCACCGGCGAGTGGGAATACAAATTGGCGCAGATGGAGCAGGGCAAGCTCAAGCGCGAAACCTTCATGGCCGAGATTGCCTCCATGACCGAGCGCATGGTCAAGAAGGCCAAGGAATACGACCGCGACACCATCCCCGGCGACTACGCCACGCTCTCCGCCCCCTGCCCCAACTGCGGCGGCATCGTGAAGGAAAACTACCGGCGCTACACCTGCACGGGCAAGACCGGTGCCGAAGAAGGCTGCGGTTTTTCCTTCGGCAAGTCCCCCGCTGGCCGCACCTTTGAGCCCGCTGAGGTCGAACAGTTTCTGCGCGACAAACACATCGGCCCGCTGGATGGTTTTCGCTCCAAGGCCGGTTGGCCCTTCACCGCCGAGATGGTCATCAAGTTCGATGAGGAAACCAAAAACTACAAGCTGGAGTTTGATTTCGGCGACGACAAGGCCGGTGAAGAAAGCGGCGAGCTGATCGACTTCTCGGCCCAGGAAACCCTGGGCCCCTGCCCCAAGTGCGGCGCCGGTGCAGGCGACGCCGGTGGCGGCTCGGTCTACGAACACGGCAAGAACTATGTGTGCGACCGCTCGGTGCCCACCATGGCCCACCCCACGCCCACCTGCGATTTCAAAAGCGGCCAGGTCATCCTGCAGCAGCCCATCGAGCGCGCCCAGATGCAAAAGCTCCTTGGCACCGGCAAAACCGATTTGCTGGACAAGTTTGTCTCCATGCGCACGCGCCGCGCCTTCAAGGCCATGCTGGCCTGGGACGCCGAAGCGGGCAAGGTGAATTTTGAGTTTGCGCCCAGCAAATTCCCGCCGCGCAAGACGGCAGCGGGGCGCCCGGCATTTGCTGCCAAGACGGCTGCCAAAGCGGCTGGCGCGGCAGCGAAAAGGGCTCCTGCCAAGAAGACGGCTGCGGCCAAAAAGGCACCGGCCACCAAGACCGCAAAACCGAAGGCCGAACGCAAGACCACCGCCGCTTCCGGCATGACGCCGAGCGCCGAACTCGCCGCCGTCATCGGCAGCGAAGCGGTAGCCCGCACCCAGGTCATCAAAAAGCTGTGGGACTACATCAAGGCCAACGGCCTGCAAGACGCCACCAACAAGCGCGCCATCAACGCCGATGCGAAGCTGCTGGCGGTGTTTGGCAAGCCGCAGGTGACGATGTTTGAGCTGGCGGGGATTGCGGGCAAGCACCTCAAGGCTTGAAAGCGCCCTGGCCCGGCTCTTGGCCCTTCTCGCGCTGCGCCCGCAGTGCGAGCGCATGGATCAGGGCTTGGGCACGGGCTGCGGCCGGGTATTGACCGGCAAGCACAGCAAGGCCGTTACCAGCGCAAGTGCCACATGGCACACATACACCGGCGCAAAGCTGCCATGGCTCAGGCCCGCGTGGCCCAGCAGCAGCACGGTGATGGCCACGCCCATGACCGAGCCAATCTGGCGTGTGGCCTGGTTGACGGCGCTGCCCACGGCATATTGCGCGGCGGGCAGGCGGTTCACCGCCGCAGCCGAGAGGGAAGGCAGCACCAGCCCCACACCCATGCCCGAGAGCAGCAGGCCCGGCAGCCATTGGCTGAGGTAGGCGGGTGTCTCTCCAGGCACCAGCAAAAACCAAAGTCCGGCGCAGGCATAGACCAACGAGCCGCCCACCAGAAAGGGCCGGTGGCCAATGCGGCCCGCCAGGCGACCGGACAGTACCGCAAACGGAATCACCAGCAAGGGGCCGGGCGTGATGGCCAGGCCCGCCTGCGGCAGCGTGAAATGCCAGACCTCGGTCATGTAGAAAAAGAAGGCAAAGAACATCATCGAGAAGGCAATGCCAAAGGCCAGGGTTGCCAGGTTCACAAAGGCGTAGGTGCGGTTCTGGAACAGGCGCAGGTCTACCAAGGGCGCGGGCGCGCTGCGGGCCCAGAGCACAAAGCCCACCAGCGCGATCAGGCCCAGGCTGGCGGCGGCGGTCAGTTCGCCCGCACTCCAGTTGGGCGACTGCAGTTGAACAATGCTGAGCGCCAGTGCGCCCACGCCCACGATCAGCAAGCCCATGCCCAGGCCATCCACCGGTCGGCGGTTCTCGGGACGCTTGGCTTCTTTCAGCAAGATGGCGCCTCGCCATAGCGACAGCGCGCCCAGTGGCAGGTTCAGATAAAAGGCCCACTGCCAGCCCAGCGTGTCGATCACGAAGGACCCGAGGCTCGGGCCTACGGCAGCGGCCAAGGCGCTGACCGCGCCCCACAGGCTGACGGCGATAGCGCGCTTGCTCAAGGGGAAGGCGTCCAGCAGGATGGACAGCGAGGCCGGTGTCAGCATCGCCGCACCCACCGCCTGCGCCACGCGGGCCGCAACCAGCCAGGCCACCGTGCCGGACAGTCCACAGGCGGCCGAGGCGGCCAGAAACAGGGTGACGCCCAGCAGGAACACCTTCTTGCGGCCATGGCTGTCAGCCAGTCCGCCCGCCGGAATCAGCATGGCGGCATAGACCACCGTGTAGGCATTCAAGACCCAGGACATGTCGGCCGCCGAGGTGCCCGGGAAGCCGGCTTGCAGGGTGCGAAACGCGGCGAACAGCATGGTGCTGTCCATGGAGACCAGAAACACGGCAATGCTGGCGATCCAGAACACCGGCCAGGGCGAGGCCCCGGACCGGGTGGCGGCTGGCGTTGGCGTCTGTGGGGTGGCAGTGGCTGTTGGCATGGCGGGCTTACTGCGCTATGGCCTGCAGGTACACCGCAGGCTGGGCCGACAGCCCCGCATGCACCTGGCGCGTGGCCTCGTCGGCCAACACCTCGCTGGCACCGGCCTCCAGAGCATCCAGCGCCGTGCGCACCACCTCTTGCGGGGCGGACTTGGGCACATCAAAGCCGCGCGTTAGGTCGGTATCGATATAGCCCACATGCAGCGCCAGCACCTGGGTGTTCTGCGCTTGCAGCTCAATGCGCGTGCCATTGGTCATGGCCCAGGCGGCCGATTTGCTCATGCCGTAAACGCCGAGCACGGGCATATTGATCCAGCTGACGATGGACAGCACATTCAGGATGGCGCCACCGCCATGGGCCGCCAGCACCGGGGCAAAGGCCTGGGTCAGGCGCATGGGGCCAAACACATTGGTAGCGAAATGGCGCTCGGCCGAGGCCTGGCTGTCTTCCGCCAGAAAGCCACCGGTGGCGGCAATGCCGGCGTTGTTGATCAGCAGCGTCACATCGGGGTAGTTGCGCGCAGCCGCGGCAATGTCTTCGGGCTTGGTGACGTCCAACTGGATAGGCACCACACCGGGCAGGGTCACGCTGGAGGGGTCGCGCGCGGCGGCGTAGACCTTGCGGGCGCCGCGGGCCAGCGCCTCGCGGGCAAAGGCCAGGCCGAGGCCGCGGTTGGCGCCGGTAATCAGAACAGTAGCGTTGGCAAGTTGCATAAAAGCTCCTTTGGAAAGTAACAAATATGATGGTCGTCATATTCAAGGGCGAAAAAAAACGGTGGGTATGTCTGCGCTTCAATGGAAAAATTTCAGGCCGGGTCGTACTGCGCCAGCAACGCGCTGCGCGCCGCTGCCAGCAGCGCCCGGCCCTGTGCGTTGGCACCCAGGGTGCGGGCCAGCTGCAGCGTGCCCACGAGAGTGCTGGCAATCACCATGGCCTGCTCGGGCGTGCCCTGCGCAGGCAGAGTCTGCTGCACCAGGGCGATGAGGCCGCGCACACGCTCGGCCGAGGACGCCTGCAACTCCGGCGTCTGGCGGTGCATCTCCGAGCCCAGGGCCGCGACCACGCAACCACCCTCCACTTCACGCAGGTGGGTGTCGGACAGGTAGGATTCGACCAGCGCCCGCAAGGCGCTCTGGCCGCGCGCCTGGCGTTGGCTGATGCGCCGCCCCATCAGCGCCGCACCGTCACGTCCGGCATGCGCCAGGGCTTCGGCCAGCAGGGCATCGCGCGAGGGGAAGTGGGCATAAAAGCCGCCGTGCGTCAGGCCCGCCTGCTTCATCACATCGGCAACGCCCACACCGGCATAGCCATTGCGCCGCAGGGCGCGCGCCGCCACTTCCACGATGCGCTCGTGGGTGGTTTCGCGGCGGCTGGGTTGGGTTGGCATGTGCGCAGTGTAGCAAGAATATGATGGTCGTCATATTTTTTGGGGGAATCCCTTCCTGTGAAAGGGTCGCTGCAAGGCCAGTGGTTGGGGTTGATGGACGCCAGTGGCCAAGGCCCAGCGCTGGCGCCCATCGCTGTCCTGCAGCAAGCAGGCCCCGGCGCAGCTCACCCCCGCCGCTTGAAGTACTGAACCTCACGCTCGTGCTTCTCCGCCTGCTCCCGGGTCGCAAAGGTGCCGAGATTGCGGCGCTTGCCGGTCTTGGGGTCGATGTTGCGGGAGTACAGCCGGTATCCGCCGGATGGCAATTTGCGAATCATGGGGGGCTCCTCATGCAGTCTGCGAATGGCACTTGTAGCAAAGTGGGCGGGGTTGCCGACCGGAAAATCGCAATGTGTTGTCATCCCCATGTGTTGCCATCCGGCTACCGTCCCATCCACAGGAGCCCAAGCCATGTTGCCCACCCACCGCATCCGCGAAAACACCCTGCTTGCGCTGGCAGCCTTGCTCTTGTCGGCCTGTGCCGACACCTCGGCGCTGCCACCGGCGGCGGGCTTTGGCGCGCAGCCGACGCTGCCGCCGCCTGCCTCCAAACTGATCCCCACAGTGCACGTGGCACCGGCGCTGGGCTGGGTAGACGCAGCCGCGCCACTGGCCGCACCGGGCACGCGCGTGATGGCCTTTGCGCGCCAGCTGGACCACCCGCGCTGGTTGCTGGTGTTGCCCAACGGGGATGTGCTGGTGGCCGAGACCAATGCGCCGCCCAAGGACGCAGGCGGTGGCATCAGGGGCTGGGCGATGGGCCACTTCATGCAAAAGGCCGGTGCCGCAACGGCCAGTGCCAACCGCATCACGCTCTTGCGCGACACGAATGGCGATGGTGTGGCCGATGTGCGCAGCGTGCTGTTGGACGGCCTGAACTCGCCCTTTGGCATGGCGCTGGTGGGCAACAGCCTGTATGTGGCCAATGCCGACGCGTTGCTGCGCTTTCCCTACACGCCGGGTGACACGCGCATCAGCGCGCCTGGCACCCTGGTGCTGGCCCTGCCGGGCGGCCCGATCAACCACCACTGGACCAAGAACCTGATCGCCAGTGCAGACGGGCGCAGCCTGTACGTGGCCGTGGGCTCCAACAGCAATGTGGCCGAGCGCGGCATGGCCGCTGAAGAAGGGCGCGCAGCCATCTGGCAGGTGGATGTGGCCAGCGGCACACACCGCATCTTTGCCTCGGGCCTACGCAACCCGGTGGGCATGGCGTGGGAGCCACAAAGCGGCGCCCTGTGGGCGTCTGTGAACGAGCGCGACGAGCTCGGCAATGACCTGGTGCCCGACTACATGACGGCGGTGCAGGACGGCGGCTTCTATGGCTGGCCCTACAGCTACTTCGGCTCGCACGTGGATACGCGCGTCCAACCGCAGCGCCCCGATCTGGTGGCGCGCGCCCTGGTGCCCGACTTTGCCCTGGGTGCGCACACTGCCTCACTGGGCCTGGCCTCGTCGGCAGGCACCTCGTTGCCAGCCGCGTTTGCCAACGGCATGTTTGTGGGCCAGCACGGCTCCTGGAACCGGGACCCGTTCAGTGGCTACAAGGTGATCTTTGTGCCCTTCGAGAATGGCCGGCCGCAAAACACCCAGCCCCAAGATGTACTGAGCGGTTTCCTCAGCGCCGACGGACGGGCGCAGGGCCGCCCGGTGGGCTTGGCGCTCGACAAACAAGGTGCGCTGCTGGTGGCCGATGACGTGGGCAACACCATCTGGCGTGTCAGCGCCAGCAAGTAACAGACTGGATCAGCGCGCACACGTGGGCGAGCACCCCACGCCTTGGGCGCGCCACTAGCCCGCCCGCCTGAAGGTCAAGTTAATGCGCCGCCGCCCCAGCAGCGCATGGTCTCCATCGGCCAGCGGCAGCACGCCATGAAAGGCCAGCCTGGACGGCCCGCCCCAGACCACGACATCGCCATGCGCCAGCCGGTAACGCCGTGGCCGCTCGCTGCGCTGCAAGCCGCCAAACTGGAACACAGCGGGCAGGCCGAGGGACACCGAGACGATGGGGGCCGTGAGGTCCTTCTCGTCGCGGTCCTGGTGCAGCGAGAGCTTGGCACCGGGCAGGTACTGGTTGATCAGGCAGGCCTCAGGCTGGAAGTTGGCGTAGCCCGCCTCCAGGGCCGCCCGCTGCGCCAGTTCGCCAAAGCACAGCGGCATGGCGGGCCAGGGCTGGCCGGACTGGGGGTTGCGCGCGGCGTAACGGTAACCATGCCGGTCCGACACCCAGCCCAGGCTGCCGCAGCTGGTGGTGGCCACCGTCATGGTGTGGCCGCCCGGGGTTTGCATGTGGCACAGCGGCGCCTCTGCCAGTACCGCTTCCAGGGCGTGTAGCAGCACCGCATCTTCACGCCGGGCAAAGCCATGCAGTAGCACGGCGCCGGGGGCCAGCGGCTCTGGCACGGCGTCCGACGGTAGGGGCAGCGTATCAAACAGGTCCATGGTGGTTGATGGTAGCGGCGCACAATGGCGCAAGCCAAGGAGCGCCCATGCACCGCAGATTGTTTCTTTTCACTTTGTTGTTGCTGGCGCAAGGCGCCGGTGCACAGGCTGTCGGCAGCCACAACGACAGTGACGGTACGAACGCAACGGAATCAGAAACCCAGCCGCACACCCGCGTCTCGCTGCAGCAAATACAGGCCGCACTGGCCCTGCGTTTTCCCCTGCGCTACCCGGTGCCGGGCCTGCTGGATCTGGCGGTGGACACGCCGCGCCTGCAGCTCTTGCCAGCGCAAAACCGCATCAGCGCCACGATGGATGTGCAAGCCGCAGGCCCCGCCTTGCAGCGCAGCCACCAGGGCTTGTTGGAAGTGGACTTTGCGCTGCGCTATGAGCCCGCTGACCGCAGCATCCGCGCCCACCAGCTGCGCCTGCGCCGCATGCTCTTCCCTACGCTGCAGCCCGGCGTGGTGGCCTTGCTCAATGGCTACGCACCGGCGCTGGCCGAGCAGAGTTTGCTGGAGGTGGTGCTGCACCGCTTGAGCCCCAAGGACCTGGCGCTGGCCGATGTGCTGGGGCTACAGCCCGGCAGCATCACGGTAACGGACACCGGCTTGCTGATCGGCCTGGTCAGCAAGCCACTTTGAGTAAGGCCGCGCCGTGCGGCCCCAAGCAGGGTTGGCCCCGTGAGGGGCTTTTAATGCTTTGAAGAGGCGTGGTTGCTGGTGAGAATTTTGTCGGTGTAGGCAATGGCCAGCGCGCTGAGCAAAAAGGTGATGTGGATCGCGGTCTGCCACAGCAGCACTTTTTCGTCGTAATTGGCCGCGTTGATGAAGGTCTTGAGCAGGTGGATGGAGCTGATGCCGATGATGGCCGTGCCCAGCTTGACCTTCAGCACCGAGGCGTTCACGTGGCTCAGCCACTCGGGCTGGTCGCGGTGGCCTTCGAGGTCCATGCGGCTCACAAAGGTTTCATAGCCGCCCACAATCACCATGATGAGCAGGTTGGAGATCATCACCACATCGATCAGCGCCAGCACCACCAGCATGATGATGGTTTCATTCAGTGCGGTGATCTGCACATCCGAGCGGTAGCCAATGCTGGTGATGAGCGCCTGCAGCGCCGTCTGGCTGCCAAAGGCGGCCTCCAGCAGGTGCACCAGCTCGACCCAGAAGTGAAACACGTACACGCCCTGCGCGGCAATCAGGCCGAGGTAGAGGGGCAATTGCAGCCAGCGGCTGGCAAAGATGAAGCGGGGGATGGGGCGCAGGGCAGGCGTCTGTTGGCTGGGCTGGGCAGGCTGGTTGGAAGACATGGGTGAATGGATATGGGCGTCGTATGTTTGGGTACCCATTGTAAAGAGGGGGTCTGGATGCGGCCTCTTCAGCGTACGGTAAGCCCCCGATTTCTGGACGGTCAACAGGCCTGCAACAATAGGCCCATGAACTTCACCGACCTGGACGACAACTCCGAACACGCCACCCACAGTGTGGCCGAGCGCGCCGCTGCCGCCAGCCGCAGCACCTGGGTGAGTGTGGTGGTGAATGTGCTGCTGTCCACCACCCAGATCGTGGTGGGTGTGATGGCCAAATCGCAGGGCCTGATCGCCGACGGCATCCATTCGCTCTCCGATCTGGTGGCGGATTTTGTGGTGCTGTTTGCCGGCCACCACGCCAAGAAAGACGCCGACGAAGACCACCCCTATGGCCACCAGCGTTTCGAGACCGCCGCCTCACTGGCGCTGGGTGTGCTGCTGCTGGCGGTGGGTGTGGGCATGGTCTGGTCGGCGCTGCAAAAGCTGGAGTCCCCCGGCACCATCCCCACAGCCCACACCAGCGCGCTGTGGGTGGCGCTGGGTGCCATTGCCGCCAAGGAGCTGCTGTTTCGCTACATGCTGCGGGTGGCCAAGGCGGTCAAATCGAGCATGCTGGTGGCCAATGCCTGGCATGCGCGCTCGGACGCCGCTTCTTCCCTGGTGGTGAGCCTGGGCCTGATCGGCAACCTGCTGGGCTACCCGCTGCTGGACCCGATAGCCGCGCTGATCGTGGGCTTCATGGTGGCCAAGATGGGCTGGAGTTTTGGCTGGGACGCGCTGCATGACCTGATGGACCGCGGCCTGGACGAGGCCGAGGTGCAGGCCATCCGCGACACCCTGAAGGCCTCGCCCGGCGTGCGCGGCGTGCACGATGTGCGCACCCGCAAGATGGGTGACATGGTGGTGGTGGACGCGCACATCGAGGTGGACGCCACGCTCACCGTGGAGGCCGGCCACAACATTGCCGTGGCTGCGCGCCAGGCCGTGATGCAACGCCACCGCGTGCTCGACCTGATGACCCACGTGGACCCGTCCCAGCGGCCCGACCGGGACCACGACGCCGCCCACCCGCCGCACTGAACGCACTGGACTCTGAGCGCACTTGGCGCGCTGGTCATCCAGCGCGCGTGGTGCTGGCGGCCCGGGCCGCCTGGTAGGCCCGTGTGCCCCTGTGAAACACGGTGTCCGTAGGCAGCACGTCAGAGGGCTGGTAGTCCGGCTGCCCGGCAACGCGCGCATACAGGGGCGCAAAGTCGGTCTGCGCCAGGGCCAGCAGCTCGTCCAGGTCGTGGATGACGAAATAGGTCTCCTGCAAGTCGTCAATCCGGTAGCGGGTGCGCATCACGCGCTCCAGACAGAAGCGCAGGCGGTTGGGTGAGGCATCGTCCAGCGCGTAACGGGTCTCCGAAAAAGAGGACACGATGCCCGCGCCATAGATGCGCAGCCCATGGCCCTGCTGCAACAAGCCAAATTCCACCGTGTACCAGTACACCCGGGCCAGTTGCGCCAGCTGGCCCAGTTGCTGCGCGCGCAGGCCCCCTTGGCCATAGGCCTGGATGAAATTGGCCATGGCCGGGTTCATCAGCATGGGCACGTGGCCAAACACATCGTGGAACACGTCCGGCTCCTCCAGATAGTCGAGCTGCCCGGCGCTGCGAATGAAGTTGCCCGCCGGAAAGCGCCGCTCTGCCAGGTGCCCAAAGAACACCGCATCGGGCACCAGCCCGGGCACGGCCACCAGCTGCCAGCCGGTGCGCCGCAGCAGGGCGGTATTGACGCGGCGGAAGTCGGGGATCTGGTGGGCGTCTATGGGCAGGTCGCGCAGGCCCTGCAAAAAGGCATCGCAGGCTCGTCCAGGCAGGAGCCGCGTTTGCCGCTCGAACAGCGTTTTCCAGGTGGCATGGTCGGCTGCGCTGTAGTGTTCCCAGCCTTGTTCAACGGTCCAGTCCGGATTGGCAGGACGTGGCGCAGCGTCGGCGGCCACGCCGTGTTTGGCAGGCGCTTGGCTAAATGGTTGGGTGGCAATTTGCATGGTGGCACCTCGCTGGGGCCGCATGGTACGCGCAGCCCGCGCGGCGTGCAGCACGGGGCGCGCGGTTCCTGCATTGCGTACAGGGTCTGGCTAGCAGCGCCCGCTCCGGCGCCGCCATCAGGGTCTGTGGCTGGGCACCCACAGGTACAGCAGGCGTTCAGGGCGCCTCAGGCCCCACAGGCGCCTGGCCAGTGCCCCGGCTTTGCAGACGCCGACGGCGCCCCGGCGCCACCATTTCGCCCGGCGCGGCCATGCGAACCTGGGGCTGAGCCGCCAGCGCCAGGGCGACCGGCACGGGTGCAGGCGCGCCGGTGGAGCGCTCCATGGGGCTGGGCAATGCCAGTGTGAGCCGTGCCGCACCCTGTTGGCCCCCCAGGCTGGCAGTGCGTGTGCCCACCGACTGCAGCAGCCAATCACCGTCCACCTGCGCACCCACGCGATAGGCACGGGCGGCTTGCTGGTCCACCGCAATCAGGGCCACACCGCGGCCAAGGTCCGCGGCGTCGGCAATCACACCCAGCAGCTGAAACCGCGCACTGTCGCCGGGCGGTGCAAGGGCCGGGTTGCTGTCCGCACCGCTGCCGCCCAGCAGGTGTATCCATGCCGCCGCGCCGGGGTCTGGCACCGCGTCGCCATACGCTGTGGCAGTCCCGGTTGCGGGGGCAGTTGCCGCAGGCAGCGGCTCGGTGAAGCGGCGCGCCCAGGCGAACACGCTGGCCGCCACCAGAAGCCAGACCACCGCCGTCAGAAGTCGCGTTTGCATGGCCGGATTATGTTAGAGCGCTGCGCCCTTCAGGGCGTCAGGCGCGCACCCAGGGGAACCAGCGTGCGGTAGTCAGGCTCGGCATAACCCAGCAAATGCCCCCCCTTGGCCGCCTCACGCTGACCGGCCGCCAGGGAGAGTGTGAAAAAGGCCGCACCGGCCGGGCGCCCGAAGTTGGCGTTCTCCAGGGTCTCCAGCAAATAGTCCTGGCTCCAGGAGATGCGCATGCGCGCCAGTGCATCGGCAAAAAAATAGGTGGCTGCATAGATCTCGGCCAGCAGTGCGCGCTCGTCCAGGGGCAGCTGCAGATGCTCTGCCCAGGGCTGCAGGCCCAGTACGGATTTGCCATACAGGCGCTGCGGGTCGGCATGCGCCGACACCCACCGCGTGCGGGGCCGCCAGGCATCGGGCAGGTCCACCTGCTGCGGGGCTGCCAGCTGCGCCGACAGGACCACGCGCTCGCTCACGGGGCCCCTCGGCAAGGCACGCAGCAGTTGCGCCAGTTCGGCCGGGCGCAGCCACAACACCAGCAGGTCATCGGGCCGCACATCGGCCAGCAGGTTGAGCGGGCCTGCACTGTCCGGGCCTTGTGCCTGCCAACGGCGCCTGTCGTCGGGCAGGCCTGCCAATCCCTGGTGCAGCAGGTCCGCCGCCGCCTCGCCGGCGGCATCGGCATAGAGCTGGATGACACGTGGCACCGGCTTTGCCAGCTCATGAATGTGGCGCGCGAGCATGTGCGCCTCCACCGGCACACCGCGGGAGAAGTACACGCTGTAAAAATCCGTGGCGCCAGAGGGTGCCATATCGACGATGGGGAACAGGCAGGGCAAGGCCGCCTGCTCGCAGAAGTCGCGCACCGGCGTCCACTCGGCACGGCCCGCGCCTGAGAGCACCGCGTACACCGGTTGGCGCTGCTGGTAGACCTGCAGCTGTTGCTGCCAGCCGCTGGGCGGACCGCTGAGCTGCCACGCCTGCCAGTCCATGGCTGCGCCACCCAGCGGGCCTGCGCGCGCCCAGGCCTGCATGGTGCTGCGCACCGTGTCGGCGCGCAGCGGGTCGGCGTCGGGGGTGATGATGCTGGCCAGGTGCAGCACGCCATCCTGCAGGCCGGCAGGCGGCGCAACGGAGAGCTGGCGCACATAGGCCGTGAGTGCCTGCAGGTCCTGCTCGCCCAGGGCATAGCGCGGCATCAGGGCATCGAGCGCGCGGCCGCTCGAGTCCAGGCCCTGGCGCAGGGCGCGGGCCAGCGTGGCATCGTCATAGGCGGCGCGCGTGTCCTGGCGCGAACCGGTCAAGGGTTCGGCGTTTGCGGCCAGTCGCCGGGGCGTGAGGGGAACCGGCGGGCTGAAGAGCAGCGGCGCGGCAATGGCAGGAATCGCCAGGCTGCCTTCGCGGCTTCCCATTCCGCTGCGCCGGTGGCACAGCACGCAGGCCGCACCCTGCTCCTGCAAGTGGGTGCCCCCTGCAGCACTGGCACGCAGCGGCTGGCCATCACCCAACAGGCCTTCCATGTAGATGCGCCGGCCCTGCTCCAGCAGTTCGGGCCCGGCAGAGCGCACCGGTGCCGCGCCCAGCGCCAGGGCGACCCAGACACAGGCAGCCACCACGCGGCCTGGGGCTTGCCGCAGGCACCCGGGCAGCCAGCCTGTGTAGCGCACGCGGCCTGCCTACCGTACCTCGAACCAGCGCATCATGTCGTGCTCTTCGTGGCCCAGGATGTGGCAGTGGTAGACGTACTTGCCAGGCCGTGTGAAGGTGGCCATCACACGGGTGATAAAGCCCGGCGGGCAGACGATGGTGTCTTTCCAGCCCTGCTCGGCGGCGGGGGCGGGCACCGGGTCGGTGGTGGGCTCGGGCGGCGCGCTGAACTTGACGCCGGCCCAACCATTGGAGAGCAGCTTTTCCTGGATACGGCCCTTGAATGCCTGGCGGTTGATGGCGCGAAAACGCACCAGGTGCATGTGGATGGGGTGCGAGTCCGCCGTGCTGTTCCAGAACTCCCAGATCTCGGTCGAACCCAGCACCGGGAAGATGTCCGGCGGATCCTGGTAGCGCTTGGTGCCCTCGGCCACCGTGCCGATGAGCGGCATGATGCGGCCGTACTCGTCGCAGCCCTCGCCCAGCATGATCTTGCGCACCGTCAAGCCCTTGGGCACGGTGGTGACCAGGGGCAATACCGGTGTGGCGGCATCCCGCCCGCGCAGCGCCGTGGTGCGCACCAGTTTGGTAACCGGGTTGACCGTGGTGTTGAGCGTCTTGGAGACGCTGATTTGCAGCACCGTGGCCCATGGGTCCGTGGGCGCCGTTGCCGACCCGCTGGGGTAGGGGAAGGGCGCGTCATTGCTCACCACCAGCTTGCTGCCCGGCTTGAGGCTGCTGAAGTCAATCAGCACGTCCTTGCGTTCGCCCGGGAAGATCTGGATGGCGTTCATCGCCACCGGCGCATTCAGCAAGCCGCCATCGGTGCCGATCTGGAAGAATCCCAGGCCGCCAAAGCTCAGGTTGTAGACCCTTGAGTCCGAGCCATTGAGCAGGCGCAGGCGGTACTGCCGGGGCTCCACATCCAGGCGCGGCCAGGCCACGCCATTGACGCAGATGATGTCGCCAAACATCTCCGGCACGTGCGTGGGCTGGTTGCCCGTCACCACCGTGTTGGGGTCGTTGGGGTTGTAGCCGGTGGGAAAACCCGGCAGGGTTTTGACCTTGCCCGGCGCCAGCGTGTTCCAGCCATTGAGCGCCGGCGAGTCCGCCACATAGGCCAGGCTGCCATCGGCCTGGAACAGCTTGTCCTGGATGATGAGCGGCAGTTCCTGCTCGCCCGTGGGCAAGAGCCTGGCGGCAATCAGCGCCGCCTCATTGGCGTCACGGATGACGTACAAACCGGCCAGCCCGGCATAGGCATTGATGCGGGTGACACCTTCGCCATGGTCGTGGTACCAGTGCATGGCCGCTTCATCGGCGTTGTCATAGGTGTAGGTCAGGTGGTCCGAGCCCGCCGCGGTGTTGCCATTGGTTGCGGCGGCAGTCACGCCCGGGCCAATCTGCACGCGCTGCGGCGTAAACCATTGGTCGGGCCCGCCATCGAACTCCCTGGCCGAGTCGCCGCCATGGTGGTGGATGGCAATCGGCACACCGTTGAGGGGAGAGCCCAGGGCGTCGGTCTGCATGCTGATGGTCTGGTCCACGCCCAGCAGGTGCGGCAAGGGCTTGCCGTTGGCATCCACCAGGCCGTTGTACCAGTTGACGGAAATGGGACTGCCGCGCTGCACCACAAAGGTCCGCGCCGGAAAGGTGGCAGCCAAACCCGTGCCATTGGTAAAGATGCTTTCAAGGTCATGGTTGCCGTAGCCCCAGACCGTGGTCATGGGTACCGGCGAGCCATCAGCAAACTTGCTGCCCAGCGGCCCCAGAATGGGCCAGGCCATCTGACTGGCTTTGACGCTGTAGGTATTGGTGCTGCCGGCATCGGGCTGGTAGACAAAGCCCAACTGCGGCAGGCTGGCCTTCAGGGTCACATTGAGCACAGGCACGCGGCCGGCTGCATCCGCATTCAGAGCCCCGGCGAGCACGGCGTTGCCGGGGTCCAGAGCCCAGGGCAGCGCGTTGGTGAAACGGATGTCCCAGACCTTTTGTGCCAGGGCCGCATCGCTGGCACCCGTCCAACTCGCGGCCTGCAGATTGCCCACCGTCTGTGCCAGCAAAGGCTTGCTGTAAAAAATGCCGGGCAGCAGGCTTGCACCTACGCCAGCGGCGGCTCGTCCTAAAAACTTTCGTCTGTTTGCCATGAAGTACCCCTGATAAAAAAAGTCAAGGTGATGTTCAAAGCCGAAAAGCCGCTTCAATTTATGTTGCTGCCCGTCCTGACCCGCAGCTGTGTCCTGTTTAGCGCCAATGCAACCTTGTTCGCACCGGAAGTGATGTGTGACTGACAAGACATTATGTAAAAATTTGTTAGCGAGTGTGTGGCCGAGGCAAAGAAAGGCTTTTTTGTCAGATATTCCACAGTTTTTGCCCCATGTCGTGTTGCACGGGCACAAAAAAACGGCCCGCAGGCCGTCTTTTGCTGGAGGAAAAAGCCCGCTCAGCTGCCTTCCAGCGCCTTCTCTTGCGCCGCAATCAGCGCCTGGCGCTTGCGGATGTCATCGCCCACCGGTGGGCCCTTGAAGCGCTTGTTCTCCAGGCCAAACCAGAGCACAGCCAGGAAGACCAGAAAGCCGATGGTGTAGTAGGCCAGGCCCGGCACAAAGTCGGTCTTGGCCACCGGGTCGGCTGCAATCGAGGGCACAAACACATGGCCCGCAATAATCACTACCACGGTGCCCAGGGCCACGATGACGGCAAAGGGTTTGGAGAGCGCGCCCAGGCGGAACGGTCCGTAGGTGGTCCAGGTCTTACCTTCTGCAAAGAAGCCCGCCATGATGGGCATGCCGTAGGAGATGTAGAGGTACATGGCGCTGCCGGTGGAGAGGGCCGCAAAGGCGCCCAGCGGCGTGGTGATGGCAGTCAGCAGGCTGGTCAGGATGGCCGTGGCCCAGATGGCGGCCACGGGCGTGCGGTACTTGGGGCTGACCGATTTCAGCAGACCCGACATCGGCAGGCCGTCATCACGCGCAAAGGCGTAGATCATGCGCGAGGTGGAGGTCACCGCCGCCAGCGCGCACAAGAAGTTCGACAGCATCACCGCCACCAGCATCACTTTGCCCAGGAAGCTGGGCAGGATGGCGGCGATGAACAGGTTGTTGAACGAGGCCCAGCCGGTCTTGGCGGCGGCAGCCATGTCGGGAATGGCCAGGATCATGGCCAGGATCAGCACAAAGCCGAACAGGATGGACCACAGCACGGCATGCAGCATGCCCTTGTGCACGGTGTTGCGCGCGTCCTTGGTTTCTTCGGAGGTGTGGGCCGAGGCGTCAAAGCCGGTGATGGTGAAGAGCGGGTACAGGAGGCCAATCACAAAGGCCATCAGCGGGCTGGACTCCACCGCCACATCGCCACCGGCGGCACCCGTGTAGTTCACGAAGGCAAAAGCCTTGCCCAGGTCCATGCTGGGGGCAGCCATGACAAACATGCCGATGAGCAAAATGGTGACGACAAAAATCAGGTAGCCCGAGAAGTCGGTGAGCAAGGTGGTGAGCTTGATGCCGAAGTGGTTCAGCAAGGCCTGCGCGGCGGTAATGGCCGTGACCGACACGATTTGCGTGGTGGTGCTCCAGCCACTCACATCCTGGCCCATGACGGCGCCAAAGAACAGGTCTTTGGTGATGGAGTACAAAAACACATTGATGGCGGGCACCACAAACAGGAGGCCCAGCAAATTCACGTAGGCCGTGGCCCAGCCCCAGAAGCGCCCGCCCAAAATGGACGACCAGTGGTACAGGCCCCCTGCCGTGGGGTAGGCCGAGGCAATCTGTCCCAGACCGGCCGCCACAATGAGGGCAAAGGCGCCGCCCACGATCCAGCCAATGGTCAGCGAAAAGCCGCCACCGCTGCTGAGCGCAATCGGGAAGGAGCCAAAGCCGCCCGACAGAATGCAGATGATGGAGAACGAAATCGCGAAGTTCTGGAAGACGCCCATGCGTCGGTGCAGTTCCTGGGCATAGCCCATGCCGTGCAGGACTTTTTCGTCCTCTGTCATGTGTTCGGTCTTCATATGTGATCCCTGGTTAAGGTTGGTTACGCCGCAAGCCCTGTGCATCCTAGGGGCGCCACACCGAGGCGACTATCCCGAATCGGCATGCCAAGCTCGTCCATCCTCATGCAAGGGCCGTACCAACTCTGTTACGAGCCGGACCCGCTGCACAGCCAGGGCCGGTGCGAACGCGGGGCCCGGGTCTGTACGTTTTAGAGCACGCGCCGCGCCGGCAGTTGCCCCCGCGCATCACCTTTGGTACGGATGGATGCACATATGCGCCCTGTGCCTGCATGGCTCTTTCAAATCTGCCAATCGCAGGCCCAGGTGTGCTTATAGTTTGCTTGCCGCAAGGGACGGTATGGCTGCAACAGTGCAGCGCTGATGCGGTAAATGACTCCAACAACAGGGCGCTCCGGCCATGAAACTGCATTCCAACAAGAACCTCTTGTCCATGGCCGTGGTGTGCGCCAGCCTGCTCTTGCTGGGCGGCCTGTGGAGCTGGCACCGGCACGAGAAGCAGGCGCTGGAAGAGGAATTCATTGCCGCCCATCTGGCCAGCGTGGTCCAGGCCAAGCAGCAAAGCATCGAGTCCCTGTTTTCCAATCTCTACCAAAATCTGCGCACCATTTCTCTGCTGCCCAGCGTGCGCAATATGGCCGGCGGCAACCGTGCCAATGAGGACGAAGACACGCTAGCCAGTGGGCGTTTTACGCCCGAGGGGCAGAGCACGGTGCAGCAGATTTATAACAATTTGCGTGGCAGTGTCAGCGTGTCCGAGGTCTATGCGGTGCTGGACGGGCTGGATGCCAGCAAAGGGCAAGTGCCCTTCTTCATGTACGACAAGCTGGTGTTTGGCGAAGCCCGGGCAGAAGCCGACAAGGCCCCGAATCCGGACTTTCCGGAAGAGTCCGAGGCGGCCGAATATGCCTACTTCCCACAGCAAATGGCGTTGATCAAAAAGGCCCACGGCAGCTTCACCTTCACGGACCCCAAGGACATTCCGGCCTATGTCTCGCCCCTGATGCGCACCTGCGACAACACCCAGTACCTCTCCAAATCCAGCGGCCACGAGGCCGAGTCCTTTGGCCTGCTGTATTCGGTGCCTTTTTACGACGCCAAGTCGCAAGGCTTCAAGGGTGTCATTGCAGGCATCCTGCGCAGCAATGTGCTCGAAGCCGCCCTGATGGGCGTGCCGGTGGTGCCCATCACGCCAGAGGATCTGGCCGCCC
The DNA here is from genome assembly GCA_947374485.1 of Comamonadaceae bacterium. Taxonomy (GTDB): domain Bacteria; phylum Pseudomonadota; class Gammaproteobacteria; order Burkholderiales; family Burkholderiaceae_C; genus Allorhodoferax. The sequence continues at coordinate 24,828 of CANCCF010000017.1, forward strand.
AGAAGAAAGACGGCTGGGCGCTGCCACAGGCCGCCAACTTCCTGCTCAGCAACCCGGGCTACGGCATCCACGTGCAGGACCGGCGCACCCCCGATCTGGCAGCGCTGCTGGCGCAAGGAACGCCGGGGCGCAACAGCTTCCACATCGCCTTGCACATCCAGAGCGACAGCCCCTGGGTCCTGGACTACTACCTGCCGGAGGCCTTGCTGCAGGCCGCCACCGCCGAGAGTGACCGGCGCTTCTATATCCTCGTGGTGGTGGTGTTTCTGGTGCTGGCCGTGGCCCTGGTTTCACTCCTGATGCTGGGCCGTATCCGCCAGGCCGTCACGGAGGTCGGGCAGGTGTTTTCGGCCCTGTCCCAGGGCGACCTCTCGCGCCGCGTGAACCTGAAGCTCAGCGGCGCCTTGGGTGCCCTGCAAACCGACTCGAACCAGACCATCGACCACCTCAACACCATGATGCTGCAGATCCAGGAGACCAGCAGCACCATCAACGAAGCCGCCAACCATATTGCGTCCGGCAGCGCCAACATCCGCCAGCGCGCGCAGGACCAGGCCAGCAACCTGACCCATACCCACCAAACCATGACGGAGTTGACCCGCACCATCCAGCAAAGTGCCGACAACGCGCAGCAAGCCAACCAGAACGCACAAAGCGCATCCAAGGTCGCGGTCGGCTGTGGCCACGTGGTGGGCGAGGTGGTGCAAACCATGCAGGACATCAACAGTGCATCGCGGAAGATTTCCGAAATCATTTCCGTGATCGACGGCATCGCCTTCCAGACCAACATCCTGGCCCTCAACGCCGCCGTGGAGGCCGCGCGCGCCGGTGAGCAAGGCCGCGGCTTTGCCGTGGTGGCCAGCGAGGTGCGCAGCCTGGCCGGCCGCTCGGCCGATGCCGCCAAGGAAATCAAGGGGCTCATCAGCGACTCGGTGGGCAAGGTGGCGGCCGGCACGGCCCTCGTGGACCGCGCCGGGCAAACCATGCAGGAGGTGGTGAGCTCCATCCAGACCACCACCGAACTGATGGCCAAAATCACCGCCACCAGTGCCCTGCAAAGCGCCGGCATCGAGCAGGTGAATGCGGCCATTGTGCAGATGGAGGAGATGACGCACGACAACGCCAGCCTGGTGGCCCAGGCCGAAGCGTCAGCCCACCACCTGGAACAGCTGGCGGCCGGGCTCGGCCAGATGGTGGGCAGCTTTACCCTGGAGAGCCCCGGCCGCAGCAGCCAGCCGCTGCTATCGGCCTAGGCTGGTGTAGCCGCCGTCGCGCAGCGCGCGCGTCTGCAGCCGCTGTCTCACACGCTGCGCAAATGCCAGGCTTTGGGCCGGGTAAAGGTGGCGATGCCGTAGGTGGAAAGCGTCAGGCCCACACCCGAGTCGCCATGACCGCTCCAGGGCAGGCGGGGGCTCACGCGGTCGCAGCAGTTCCAGTACACCGTGCCAGCCTGCACCTTGGACAGAATCGCGCGCGCACGTGCTTCATCGGGGGTAAAGACCCCGGCGGTGAGGCCATAGCGGGTGTCGTTCATGAGCTGCACGGCTTCGGCGTCACCCGAGACTTTTTGCAGGCCGATGAGGGGGCCAAAGCTCTCTTCGCGCATCAGCTCCATGCCGTGGTTGACATCGGCAAACACGGTGGGTGCGTAGAAGTTGCCGGGACCCGCCAAGCGCGCGCCACCCAGCAGCAGCGTGGCGCCCTTGGCCACCGCATCGGCCACCTGGGCGTCGAGCACGGCCAGTTGCGGGGTGCGGGTGATGGCGCCAATGTACGTGTCGGCCTGGGCCGGGTCGCCGACCTTGAAGGTTTTCACGGTGGCCACAAAGGCCGCCACAAAGGCGTCGTAACTTTTTTCGTGGATATACACCCGCTCGACCGAGCAGCAGCTCTGGCCGGTGTTGTACATGGCGCCATCGGCCAGCGATTCGGCGGCCACCTGCACGTTGGCGTCTTCGCACACATAGGTCGGGTCTTTGCCGCCGAGTTCGAGCTGCAGCTTGACCATGCGCGGGCCCAGGGTCTGTGCAATCTTCGCGCCGGTGGCATACGAGCCGGTGAAGAACAGGCCGTCGATGTGCTGCGCCTGCAGGGCCGCACCCACCTCGCCTGTGCCCACCACGGCAATGAACACGTCCTCGGGGATGCCTGCGGCATGCAGCAGGCGCGCCATGGCAAGACCCGTGAGGGTGGCAAATTCGCTGGGCTTGTAGAGCACGGCGTTGCCGGTCAGCAGCGCCGGCACATACACATTGCCACCGACGAACCAGGGGTAGTTCCAGGCCGAGATGTTGACCACCACGCCCAGCGGCGTGTGCTCGATCTGCTCGGTCATGCCGCCTTCGGCATAGACAGTCTCAGTCTGCAGCTGCGCATCCACTTCCTGCAGAAAAAAGTCGATGCGGCCCAAGAGGCCGTTGAGCTCGTTGCGTGACATCTGGATGGGCTTTCCGGTCTCCGACGTCATGGTGGCGGCCAGGGCGTCGAGTTCGGCGACGATGGATGCGCGAAAGCGGGCTATGCAGGCCTTGCGCTCGGCCAAGGGCACGCGGGCCCAGGCGGGTTGGGCGGCACGGGCACGGTCGGCCTTGGCGGCCACCGAGGTGGCGTCATCGGCGGGCACGCTGGCGATCAGCGTGCCAGTGGCGGGGTTGTGGATGGCGAGGGTGGGCATGGCAAAGTTCCTGGTCAATACACGTTACATCGCCGCCGTGAACAGGCGCTCAAAATCGGCTGCCGTACAGGGGCGCGGGTTGGTGAGATGGCAGATGTCGGCGGTGGCAATGGCTATCAGGCGCGGCAGGTGCTCGGGCTTCACGCCGCGCGCGGCCAGGCCGCCGGTGATGCCGATGTCGGCTTTGAGCTGCTGTATCCACGGCACCAGCGCCGCGCCGCCGCCGCTGAGGCCACACACATGGGCCAGCTCGTCAAACTTCTTCGGCACGGCCGCATGGTTCCAGGCCAGCACGGTGTCGAGCATCAAGGCGTTGGCCAGGCCGTGGTGCATGTCGCACACGGCGCCCAGCGCATGCGCGCAGGAGTGGACCGCGCCCAGGTCCTTTTGAAAAGCAATGGCGCCCATCATGGAGGACATCATCATGTCCGCCCGGGCCTGCAGGTTGCCCGGCTGCAGCACCGCCGTCTTCAGGGCGGCAGCGGCAATGCGCGTGCCCTCCAGGGCGATGCCGTCGCACAGCGGGTGGTAGGCGGGTGAGAGATAGCTTTCGATGTTGTGGGTGAGCGCGTCGATGCCGGTGGCAGCCGTCACGGACGCAGGCAGGCCGAGTGTGAGCTCCGGGTCGGCAAACACGCGCTTGGCCAGAATCTGCGGGCTGAAGACGGTGCGCTTCACATGCGTGTCGTTCTCGCTGACCACGCTGGAGCGGCCCACCTCCGAGCCGGTGCCGGAGGTGGTGGGCAGGGCCACAAAATACGGCAAGGGGTTGACGATGGGGCGCACGTGGGGGTGGTCCCACACGTACTCCAGAATGTCGCCCTCGTGCACCGCGGCCAGGCCGACGATCTTGGCCACATCGAGCGCGGCACCGCCGCCAAAGCCGATCACGCAGTCGGCGCCGTGCGCCTTGTAGGCCGCAGCACCGTCCATTACCTGGCTGCAGGTGGGGTTACCAAACACGCCGCTGAACACGGCCACCTCCAGGCCTTGCAGGTTTGTCAAAAACTCGGCCATCACGGGCAGTGCGCCCAGGGCCCGGTCGGTCACCACCAGTGGGCGTTTGCAGCCCTGCGCCAGCAGGTGCGGGCCCACCAGCTTGCGCGCACCGGCGCCAAACTGGATGGGGGTGGGAAAGTTGAAAGAAGTAATGCTCATGGTGTGATGGATAAAAGAGGGTTAAATAATTTCAAAGTAGCGCTTCATTTCATAGTCGGTCACAGCGTCCAGCCACTGGCGCCACTCCCAGTCGCGGGTGGCGGCAAAGTGGTCGACAAAGCCGTCGCCCAGCCAGTCGCGCGCAATGGCTGATTTCTCAAAAATGCGATTCGTCTCTATCAGGGTGCGCGGGGCGCGCGGCACGTTTTCAGCGCCCCGGTTGGTGCCGGTAATCGGCGGCGTGGTGAGCTTCAAACCCTTCTCCACGCCATGCAGCCCGGCGGCAATCACGGCGGCCATGGCGAGATACGGGTTCACATCGGCACCGGGGCAGCGCGTCTCCAGCCGCGTGGCCTTGGGGCTGCCCGCAATCACGCGAAAACTCGCGGTGCGGTTGTCCATGCCCCAGGTCGGTTTGACGGGCGCCCAGAAGCCATCCACCAGGCGCTTGTAGCTGTTGATGGTGGGCCAGATCAGCGGTGCAAAGTCCATCAGGCAGGCCACCTGCCCGGCAAGATAACTCTCGAACAGCGGACTCATTTTGCGCGGCGCCTTGGCGTCAAAGAACAGATTCGTTTTGCCGTCCGAGAGGCTTTGGTGGATGTGGCCGCTGCAGCCTGGCAGCGCCTGGTTGGGCTTGGCCATGAAGCTGGGCATGATGCCAAAGCGCGCGCCGATTTCCTTGGCCCCGGTCTTGAACAGAATGGCCCTGTCCGCCTGCTCCAGCGCCTCGCTGAAGCCAATGGCGGCCTCGTACACGCCGGGCCCGGTTTCGGTATGCAGGCCTTCAATGGGCACGCCGAAGGCGCGCATGTCGTCCATGATGGCGTTGAAGAAATCGCGGTTCTGGTTCATGCGCAAAAGCGAATAGCCAAACATGCCGGGCGTGAGCGGCTCCGGCCCGACGCCCTTTTTGGCGGCCCAGCTCTGCGGTGTTTCCAGAAAATTGAACCACTCGAACTCCATGCCCGTCATCACGGAAAAACCCAGCTTCTCGGCGCGCTTGAGCACACGCTTCAAGGTCTGGCGCGGGCACTGGGCGTGCGGCGTGCCGTCGGCATTCACAAACTCGCCCAGCACCATGGGCACGTCCGCATCCCAGGGCACGCGCCGGGTGGTCTTCAGGTCCAGGCGCGCCAGCGCATCGGGAAAGCCGTGCTGCCAGCCGGTGGCCACGGTGTTGTCGTAGGTCACATCCATCATGTCCCAGCCCAGCACCACGTCGCAAAAGCCAAAGCCGCCACCGGGGTAGGGCTCGGTGGCGCCCAGGAACTTGTCGATGTGCAAATACTTGCCGCGCAGCACACCGTCGATGTCGCTCACCGCGACCTTGACCTTTTGCGCGCCCGAGCGGCGGATGTCGGCCACGGCCGGATGTTCAGCCGCCTTGGGGCCTGCGCTCCTGCTTTTTTGGGTGCTTGCCATGGTGGGTGTCTCCTGGTGGTTCAATGCGCACGTTGCCTGCGTTGCGGTCCATGCTAGGCGGTCACCCGGGCACTGGCTATCCAAAATCGGCACGTGGGTGGCCTGCGTGCTCGGTACTTACCCGGTCGCTGTTTGGCGCCTGCGGCCGCAGAATGCGCCATGCTTGTCGACCCCACCTACCACGCCGCAGAGGCCCGCAGCATGGCGCGCGCCTCGCTGCGCTTTGCCGATGCGCAGGAGCAGGCCAAAGCGCTGTGCGGCTGGAACCAGGACTACCTGCAGCTCAGTGCCGGGCGCTTTGCGGGCGAGCTCGCGCAGGTGGAAGGGCCGGGCATCAAATTGTTTGTGGAGCGGGTCCAGCAGTCGGTGCTGCAGACCGGCCAATTGCCCGCGCGCACGCTGGCGCTGGGGGTGCCGCTGCAGGCCAGTGGCGGCGGCATGTTCTGCGGGCGCGCCTGTGATCTGGAGTCGCTGCACCTGTTCTCCGGCAGCGCAGGCTTTGAGTTCCGCACCTCGCGCCAGCACACCATGCTGGGGCTGGAGCTGCAGTTGGCCGACGGCGTGGAGCTGCCGCTGCAGGCCGGGGCGCTGGCCCACGCGGTGCGGCCGCTGGCCAGAATCCGGACTTATGTGCTGGAGCTGTACCAGTCGGCCCGGCGCGACCCGGCCCTGCTCAGGCAGCCTGCCGTGGTGGCCAGCGTGGGCGACTTTTTGCTCGACAGCCTGCTGCGCGCGCCCCACACCCCGGGCACCTTCCCGGGCACGGCGCATGCGCACTGGGCGCTGGTGCAGCGCTGCGTGGCGCTGGTGCAGGAGCGCCAGCACAGCGCGCCCACCGTCACCGAGCTGTGCCAGCAGATGGGGGTGAGCCGGCGCACCCTGCAGAACGCCTTTTTGCGCGTGCTCGACATGGGCCCGCTGGCCTATGTGAAGGCCGTGCGCCTGAAGCAGGCGCGCGAAGCGCTCAAGCACTCGGCGTCGGTCACCGAGGCGGCCACGGCCTGTGGCTTCTGGCACTTTGGCCACTTTGCCCACGACTACCAGGCCCTGTTTGGCGAACGCCCCTCGGACACGCACAGGCGCCAGTCATAGGCCAGACCCGGGCTGACACCAGCCCGCACGGGCCAGGCAAACCCGCTAACCCGCCCCACCCGGGGTATGCAAGAATGTCCACAGCGCGAGCCAACGAGCGGGCTGCGTCCACTCTATGCATACCACCTCTTTGCCACGCCGCCCTGCGGGCCACTGAAAGCGCCATGTCACGCGCGCGGTCCATCCAGATTTTGCTGATTGCCGTGCTGGCGGGCGTGAACCTGCTGGCCATAGCGGCATCGGCGTATTGGCTGGGCCAGAGCCGCCAGCAATACATCCAGCGCGCAGAAAGCAGTACGCGCAACATTGCCAGCGCCGTGGAGCGCAACCTGTCATCCAGCATTGGCAAGATTGACTTTGCGCTGACCCACCTGGTGGACGATATGGAGCAACAGGTCGCCCGGGGGCATGCGGTGAACGCGCGCGATGCGCACGGCCTGTTTGACAATTTTCATGACCGCCTGCCCGAAATCGAGGGCCTGCGCCTGGCCAACGAAAGAGGGCTGGTGGTGATGGGCAGCGGCGTGGACACCACCCGGCCGGTAGACATTTCCGACCGCGACTATTTTGACGCCTTGCGCCAAAGCGATGGCCACCCCCTGTGGATCACCAAGCCGGTATGGGGGCGCCTGGTCCAGCACAACATCATCATTTTTGCGCGCCGCTTCAACCACCCCGGCGGGGAATTTGCCGGCGTGGTGTTTGCCACCATTTCGCTGGACTATTTTCAGCAGATGATCGCGCAGTTCGACCTCGGCCCCAGCGGCACGGTGATTCTGCGCGACCAGGCCCTGGGCCTGATCGTGCGCAGCCCCGCATTGAAGGGCCAGCCTGCGGGCCAGGTCGGCAACAGCGCGGTGTCGCCGGAGTTCCGCGCCGTGAATGCCCGTGGCGTGGACGCCACCAATTTTTATACCCCGCTCAGCTCGGACGGGCTGGAGCGCATCTTTGCCTTTCAGCGCATCAGCAACGCACCCATGCTGATCAATGTGGGGGTGGCCAGCAGCGACTACCTGGCGGGCTGGCGCGATGAGCGTGACAAGACTGTTTTTGGCTGCGCTGCCTTTTTGCTGGTCACGCTGGCCATGGGCGCGCTGCTGTGGCGTCTGCAGACCACCACCACGCAGGAGGCGCTGCGCAACCGGGTCTACCTGCGCAATGCCAGCGACGGCATCCAGATCACCGATGCCAGTGGCCGCCTGGTGGAAGCGAACGACCGCCTGTGCGCCATGCTGGGCTACAGCCGCACCGAGTTGCTGGGGCTGGACCAGCGCCTGTGGCTGGCCTGCTGGCCCGAGCGCGAGGCGCGCAACGCCATCCTGCAGCAGTCCAGCCAGGCGGGCGAGCCGCTGTCCATCGAGACCACGCTGTGCCGCAAGAACGGCGAGCGCGTGGAGGTGGAGGTGCGTTGCAGCCACTTTTACTGGTCGGACAAGCTGCACCTGCACGCCTCCGTCCGCGACATCAGCGAACGACGCGCGAACGCCGAGAAGATTGAACTGCTGGCCTTCTACGACCCGCTGACCAACCTGCCCAACCGACGCTTGATGCTCGAGCGCCTGAACCGCGCGCTGGTGGGCTGCGCTCGCCACCCGCAGCACTGCGCGCTGATGCTCATCGACATCGACAACTTCAAGGTCCTCAACGACACCCTGGGCCACGGTGTGGGCGACCAGGTGCTGGTGGAGGTGGCCAGGCGCCTGCAGTCCTGCGTGCGTCAGGGTGATACCGCGGCGCGCATGGGCGGCGACGAATTCGTGGTGATTCTGGAGGCGCTGGACGGTGGCCCGCTGGCGCCCAGCCAGGCCGAGGCGGTGGCGGAAAAAATCCAGCTGCTGCTGCGCCAGCCCTACCTGCTCGACACGGCGGCCGGCGCGCCGGGCTCCACGCCGCGCGAATACCACTGCACCGCCAGCATGGGCCTCACGCTGTTCAACGACAAGGCGCTCTCCACCGACGAATTGCTCAAGCGCTCCGACACCGCCATGTACCAGGCCAAGGCGGCAGGACGCAACGCCGTGCGCTTTTTTGACCCGACCATGCAGGCCTCGGTGGATGCGCGCGCCGCCCTGGAAGACGACCTGCGCCATGCGCTGGCGCAGGACCAGTTGCTGCTGTACTACCAGCCGCAGGTGGATGCGCAAGACCGCATTCTGGGCGCCGAGGTGTTGCTGCGCTGGCAGCACCCGGTGCGCGGCATGGTGGCGCCCAGCGCCTTCATTCCCCTGTGCGAAGACACCGGCCTGATTCTGCCCATAGGCACCTGGGTGCTGGAAGCCGCCTGCGCCCAGCTCAAGGCCTGGGCGGACCAGGAGGGCAGGCAGGCACTCACCATTTCCGTCAACGTGAGCGCACGCCAGTTCCGGCAGGACGATTTTGTGCAGCAGGTGCAGGCCATCGTGCAGCACTCCGGGGCCAACCCGCAGCTGCTCAAGCTGGAGCTGACCGAGAGCCTGATGGTCAACAACGTGGAAGACACCGTGGCCAAAATGGAAGCCCTGCACGCGCAGGGCATTGCCTTCTCGCTGGACGACTTCGGCACCGGCTATTCGTCGCTGTCGTACCTGCAGCGCCTGCCGCTCAAGCAACTGAAGATCGACCAGTCCTTTGTGCGCGACCTGCTGGTCGACAGCAAGGACGCCGCCATCGCCCAGACCGTCATCAACCTGGCGCAGAACCTGGGCCTCTCGGTGATTGCCGAGGGCGTGGAGACGCGGGCCCAGCGCGACTTTCTGGAGCGCATTGGCTGCCTGGCCTACCAGGGCTACCTGTTCGGGCGACCGACCACGCTGCAGGACTTTGAGCAACGGCTGGCCGGTGAAGCCGAGGCCCAATGCGACGCCACCCCGGAGGCGGCCAACGCCGCGCTGCACCGATGAAGACGCACGGCACACGGCGCCCCTTTCTGGGCCTGCTGCTGGGCGGCCTGCTGGCCACCGGCCTGGCGGGCCGCGCAGTGCAGGCGCAAGCCCCGGCGCAAGAGCCCAAGCCCGTGGCACCCGCCAGCGTGGCGGTCTGGGATTTTGAGCACCACGCCGTGGACGCCGCGCAGGCCCCGGCGCTGGCCCATGTGTCGCGCGCCCTGAGTGAGCTGCTGATCGAGCAGCTGCTGGGCGCTGTGGGCCTGCGGGTGCTGGAGCGCGGCCAGCTGCGGGCCATTCTGGACGAGCAAAAGATCGGCGCCTCCGAGCTGGTGGACGAGGACGCACGGCTGCGCCTGGGCCGCCTGGCCGGCGCCCAGCACATGGTGTTTGGCAACCTGCTGCAAATCGGTACGCTGGCGCGCATCGATGTGCGGCTGGTCTCGGTGGCCAGCACCCAGGTGCTGGCCGCGCAGGAAATCAGCGGCAGCGTGCAAGACCTGGGCGCGGGCCTGCCAGACCTGGCCGCAGCACTGGCTGCCAGCCTGGGCAGCACCCTGGCGGCACGCACCGGTGGCCAAAGCCACGTCGCCAGCAGCGCCACGCTGGCGCGCTTTGACGCCGCCCTGGCCCTGATGGACCAAAAAGATTACGGCGCCGCCCTGCAGGCCCTGCAGGCGCTGCTGCAGACCGATCCCGACTTTGCGCCAGCGGCACGCCACATCCCCATCGCCCTAGAGAAACTTGCGAGGCAATAAGCACCATGAAACACCTCTTACGCACCCTGCTGCTGGTCTGCATCTGCGCCCTGGGCGCCGCCCACGCCGCCACCGAAAAGCGCATGGCCCTGCTGATTGGCAACAGCGGCTACGACTCCGCGCCCCTGTCCAACCCGAGCAACGATGTGCGCGACATGGCCTCCGCCCTCAAGGCGGCCGGCTTTGACACCGTGCAAAAAGAGAACCTGGACGCCCTGGGCATGAAGGCTGCCATCAGCGAGTTTGGCGAGCGCATGAAGAAGAACAAGGATGCCGCCGGTTTCTTCTTCTTTGCCGGCCACGGTATCCAGGTCAACGGGCGCAACTTCCTGCTGCCGGTGGGGCGCAACTACAAGTCCGAGCAGGACGTGGAAGCCTACGGCCTGGACATCAGCTTCGTCATGCGCCGCCTCGAAGAGTCCAGCGGCCGCATCAGCGTGGTGATTCTGGACGCCTGCCGCAACAACCCGTTTTACAACCGCAAGTCGCGCGCCCCGGGCGCGCGTGGCCTGGCGCCCATGGACGCGCCCAGCGGCTCACTGGTGGCCTTCTCCACCGCGCCGGGCACCGAGGCCAGCGACGGCGGCGGGCGCAACGGCCTGTACTCCAAGCACCTGCTGTCCAACATCCGCATTCCCGGCCTGACCCTTGAGCAGGTCTTCAAGCGCACGCGCGAGGGCGTGGAGCGCGAATCCGGCGGCCAGCAAAGCCCGCGCGAGGAAAGCAGCCTCAAGGGCGAAGACTTCTACATCACCCCGCTGGACGCCGGCGCTGGTATGCAGCCGGTGGTGGGCAATGCGGCCGACATGGCGTATTGGGAGACCATCAAGCTCAGCCGCTCGGCCAATGACTTCAAGGCCTACCTCAAGGACTTCCCGCAGGGCAGCTTTGCCAGCCTGGCGCAAAGCCGCGTGACCGAGCTCGGCTCGGCGCGCGAAGCGCAGGCGCGCAGCGCCGCAGTGCCCGTCACCTTGCGCGTGGGCGACGCGGCACCGGCCTTCACGGCCAGCAGCATCAGTGGCAAGACGGTCAACCTGGACAGCTTTGCCAAGAACCCCATGGGCGTGCTTTACTTCTTTGATAGCCAGCACTGCAAGGGCTGCCTGGACACCTTGGCGCGCCTGCGCGAACTCTCGGTGCAGTACAAGGACGCGGGCCTGACGGTGCTGGCCTTCGGAAAAATGCCGGCCGCAGAACTGCAAAAACTGCCGCAGACCGAGAGCGCCAACTTCCAGCTGCTCAGCGCCGATGAAGCCCTTTTGCAGAAGTTCCACATCTCCGAGATGCTGCCCACCCTGGTGGTGACCACGCAGGGCGGCGCCGTCACCAGCCTGATCTACGGCGGTGGCGCCAACAACGACGCGGTGATTTTTTCCCTGGCCGAGTCCATGCTGGCGCGCGGCAACGCGGTGGCCGCAGGCCAATTGTTCAACTCGCTGCGCGGCCTGCAAACCCGCATGAGCCTGGCCCAGATCGGCAGCGCCTACAGCTTGTTCAAGGAAGGCCGGCGCGATGAGGCGGCCCGCATCTTCACGGCTGCCGCTGCCGACACGCGCAAGGACATGGAACTGCGCGGCCACGAGGGCCTGGCCGAAATCGCCCTGGCGGCGTCCGACCTGGAGCGCGCCCTGGCAGAGGCCGAGAAGGCCCTGGCGATCGCCCCCAACCGCACCCTGGCCAACCTGAGCCGGGCCCGCGTGCTGGCCGCGCGCGGCAACAGCGCCGAGGCCGAGAAGGCCATTGCCATGGCCTCGGCCTCCAGCGCCGTGGCCGACTTTGCCTGGCAGACGGCCGAGGCCGCCACCGCGCGCGGCAACCTCTTGCGCAAGGTCTCGCCCGGCACCGCCGTGGCGGCCTACCAGGAGGCGGTGCAGACCAACCCCTTTGCCGCCGACGCCCTGGCCAACCAGGCCACGGTGCTGCAGGGCATGGGCGAGAGTGGCCGCGCGCTCGAGCTCTTGCGCCAGGCCGGTGAGCGTGCCCCCACAGACCGCGCCGTGCTGGCCCTGCTGCGCCAGGCCGAGCAGGCCTCCAAACAGAAGATGGACCTGGCGCGCCAGCGCTATATCGACGAGTCGGTGAAAGAGCTGGCGGCGCGCTTCAAGGAGCAAAAGGCCAGCCAGCCCAGCCGCCCGGCAGACGACTGGACCTCGCAGGCCCTGGCCATTTCGGTGCTGGATTTCCAGACGGCCGGTGACACCGAGCTGCTGGGCAAGCTGGGCATGGACCGGCTGCTGCTGCAGGAGTTCTCGCAGGCCCTCGTGAACCTGGGCATCACGGTGGTGGACCGCGCCATTCTGGACAAGCTGCTGGCCGAGCTCAAGCTGGGCTCCTCCGAGCTGGCCGACCCCGACACCCAGCTGCGCCTGGGCCGCCTCATGGCCGCGCGCCTGATCACCACCGGCGCGTTCAGCGGCGCCGGTGCCAGCAAGGCGCTATCCCTGCGCCTGATAGACACCGAGACCAGCGCCATTGCCTTCGCCACCACACGGCGCAACGCCGTCAGCGACCCGGTGGCACTGGCCGAAGAGCTGGCCAACGCCGTGGCCAGCACTGTGCATGACAAGTACCCGCTCAAGGGCCGCATTGCCGTGGCCGATGACGACAGCGCGCTCATCATCAACCTGGGCAAGAAACAAGGCGCCAAGCCCGGCCAGACCTTCAACGTGCTGGGCGAAGGCGTGCCCATCGAACTCAACGGCCGCGTCATCGGCACGCGCGAGGCCAAGCTCGGGCAGATCGAAATCACCGCCAGCGAGGAGCTGATGTCCTATGCCCGGGTGGTGGAGAAAAAGGGTGCCTGGGGCAAGAACCAGAAGATCATTTTGAAGGCGGCTGTGGGGAATTGAGCGGCCCGCCACGTCCCCCTCAAGGCACCTTGCCAAACACATGCAAGCCCGCCGCCGTGGCCGCGCCCGTGGTCGGGTTCACGCCGGTGGCCATGACGTTGGAGAGCATCAGGCCGCTGGCGTCCTTGCCCAGGAAGTTGCCGCTGAAGGCGCTGGCCGTGGGCGAGAAAGCGCTGCAGCCGGTGCAGCTGCCCGAGGCGTAATTGCCCTTGAAGAAGCCCGAGGCAATGCTGCTGGAGTAATCGGTGGCGGCGCTGTTGAGGTTTCTGAAGGTGTAGCCCGCAAGGTCAAAGCCCAGGTTGTTGAGCTGCACCTTGCGGTTCAGAAAGTCCACGCTGATGTCGCCAATCACATTGCCCAGCATGCCGCCGGCCGGTGCGAAGTGCACGCTGCCCACGGTGGGCATGGCGCGTGTGGCGTCGCCCTGCATCCAGGCCACCTGCGGGCCCAGGCCGGCAATGGCGCTGCCCTGAGAGGACACGCTAAAGCCCGGTGCCGACCAGTGGCCCCAGCTGTAGGCCGAACCATCGGCCAGCACGCCCGAGCCGTCCTGCGTGGCCACGGCGGTGCCGCGCACGGCCTGAAAGCCGGTGCTGTCGCCCACCTTTTGCAGGCCCGCACCATCGCTGATGGCCTGCGCCAGGGTCCACTCGTTGGTGGAGGCGGTGGCCACGCTCACGCCGCCCTGCCCCAGCTCGGCGTAGCTCACGCCCACGGCCTTGCGCGCGGCGTAGTTGGCACCGGAGCCGGGCGTGTTGGTGCTGAAGGTGTTGGCCGTGTTTTCGGCTGCAAAAAGGCTGGGCGTGGTGCTCTTGAGCAGCACCACGTTCTGGCCCGATTGCAGGGCGGCAATGGCGCCCGAGAGGTCCACCTCCACCTGCAGCTTGCCGGCCGTGGTGGCGTTCTTGGCTGCCGCGGCCAGCACCGCCTGCAGCTGCAGGGTGCTGGCGATATTGCTGGTGGGCATGGCCACACCGAGCTCTCCGGCGAGCTCGAAGTTGGGGTCCAGCTCCACGGCTTTTTCGAAGAAGGCCTTGGCCTCGGCGAACTTGCCCTGGTCTTGCGCATTGAGGCCCAGCGAGAACATCTTGAAGGCGGCGAAGTTGGTGGTCTGGAAGCGCTCCAGGTTTTTGCGCACGTCCAGCGGCAGGCTGTCCAGCGCAATGCCCAGGTCGTTCAGGGCGCTGTAGACCATCTGCTTTTGCGCCGTGAAGAAGGTGGCGATCTCGCCGCTTTGCTTGCCCCCGCCCAGGGCCACCGAGCTGCTGCTGTCGATGATGGCGCTCTCGAGCTCAAAGCGCTCGGCCTGCGCGCCGGCAGCGCCCAGGCTCAACAAGGCGCACAGAAAGAGGTGTTGGCTTTTCATCATTGCACTCCAAAGCTGCCGACCACGACTTTTTCGGCCCGCATCAGGCGCCCGGCCTTGACCAGGTTGTCCTGGCTGACCAGGCCGCTGTCACCCAGGCTGATTTCGTCCACCAGCTTTTGCAGCTTCTGGCGCTCCAGCACCTTCAGGCCGGGCACCTTGCTCAGGTCGGAGATGACCATGGCGGCAATGCCCTTGGCCAGCGGCGTGTAGGCCGCATCGCCCCGGTTGCTGAAGGCCTGCACGGCAATGCTGTTGGGCTCGGGCTTTTCCGTTGCCAGCCGGTTTTCCTGCTGCAGCGCCAGCGCCACTTCGCCTTGCAGCTGGTTGGTCAGCAGCAGGGTGACGAGCTGGCCCACGCCGCGCTCGCGCGCCTTGTCCGGGTCTTCGCGGCTGTATTGCTGCAGGTACTGCAGGGCCGCGGCATTGTCCTTTTGCTCCAGGGCAATCAGGCCCAGGTAATAGGGCACGATCTTTTCGGTGGGCGACTGTTCCAGCACCGCCAGCAGGCGCTGGCGCGCTGGCTCAAACTGGCCCGCCTGGTAGGCCTGCATGGCTTGGCGCAGGTCCTCGGCCAGGGCCTGCTTGGCGCGGGTGGCGGCCTGCAGTTGCAAGTCGTCGGCAAACCACTCGGGCTCGCGCGCCAGCATCAGCGGGCGGCTGCCAGCCGCACTGGCGCGAAAGGGCTTGTTGCGCAGCACCGCGCGCCCACCGGTGTATTCCACAATCACTTCACCGTCCAGCGCGCGCCCGTACAGGCCGGGCGCATCGGGGCAGCCCTGGGCGCACTGGCGCAGGCGCACAAAGCCGTTGGCCTTGAGCACATAGCCCAGGGCCAGCACGCTCACCGTGTCCTTGGCCGTGAGCAGACTCAGGCCGCCGCTGTGCAACTGCAACTGGCGCCGTGGCGGCGCGCTGGCACTGACTTCGCTGCCCGGCAGCAGGGTCAGCACGCTGCCGTCTTCCAGCGCCAGCTGGGCCGTGCCCTCGGCGCCACTGCGCAGGCGAAAGGCGCCCGCGAGTGTGGCCCCGGCGGCCAGTGCCTGGGCCGGCTCGGCCTGCAGGTTGTGCACCGGGCCCACCAGCGACAGCAGCTCGGCGCCCTGGGCCTGGGTGGCCAGGGCCAGCAGCAGGGCCAGCCTAAATATGCAGAGTCGGACCATGTTCCATCCTAGAAAAGGTAGCGGGTGTGCAGACCCACAAAGGTGCGGCGGTAGCTGTAGAGCGCCTGGTTGGATGCGTTGTCGGTGAGCTGGGCGTCGGCGCGCAGCAGCCAGTTGCGCGACCACAGGTAGTTCAGGCCCAGGTCCAGCACCTGGGTGTGGTCATCGCGCACCGTGCCTATGGCCAGGTCAGCCTGGGCGAAGTGGTTTTGCTGCGTCGACAGGCCCAGGCTCAGGCCCAGGCGCTCGCTCGGGCTGGCCGCCAGCGAGACGCGCGCGGTGGTGGCACTGCGGCTGAGGTCATCGCGCATGTGCAGATTGCGCTCCTGCGCCTGCGTGAGTTGCAGGCCCAGCGTGGGGCGCCAGGGTGCCGCCCAGGTCTTTTGCACGCCGCCGCCCAGGGTGGTGAGCCTGGAGTCGCGTATCACGTTGGCACCTGCGTGCGACAGCTCGGCGTATTGCGCCACCGCGTTGAGCAGGTAGCCTGCCTCCAGCGTGTACTGGCCCTCGCCGGTGAGCGAGAGGGTGTTGCGGTATTTGTCGCCGTTGAGCTGGAACTGGGCCTCCGAGAGCGTGAGGCGGTAGAGCCCCGGCCCGCGGCTGAGCGAGAAGCCGCCGTAGGCGCCCAGGTTGCTGGTGTCGTAGACCGGGGCCGCCGGGTTGCTCTTGTGGTCCAGGTCGCCCCCGGCAAAAACGGCCAGGCTGGCATCCACGCGGCGCACCCACTGGGTGCCGGCCATGAATTGCATGAAGCTGCTGCCACTTTCGTGCGCGGCCGGATCGCTCAGGGGCACGGGGCCGCCCAGCGCGTCCATCTGGCTGGCGGTGGTGCCGGCGTTGACGTTGCTGTCATAGCCCGCGCCCACTTGCAGGTAGGAGCGCGAGGTGGCGCGCGAGCTGCCCACGTCGCGGGTCTGCATGGCGTCCAGGTATTTCTGGATGTTGGTCTGCACTTCCTTGGGCGGGTTGTAGCGCAGCACAAACTCGAACTCGCGCCGGGCGCGCAGGTAGTCGCCCAGCTCGTAGCTGCCGCGGGCCAGCTCCAGGCGGGCGCGGTCATTGGCGGGCACTGCGGCCAGGTGCCGCTCCAGCGCCACCACGCCCTGGGCATAGTGGCCCGAATTCACCGCCGCCAGACCCAGCAAAAAGTCCAGATGCGCATCGCCCTGCTGCGGGCGCTGGCTCTGGGCGAGCTGGTAGGCGGCCTCGAATTGACCGGCATCGACCAGGCGACGCAATTCAGCAAGGGGGCCATCGGTGGCGGCCTGGGCCGAGAAGGCCAGGGCCAGCAGGGCGCCGGCCAGGCAGCGCAATGTCAATTTACTCATGGGTCTCCATCACATTGAGCAGCCTGGGCACCTGCGTGGCGCTCCACTGCAGCACGGGTTGACTGCGCAGGCCGCTCAGCACGGCGGCCGAATCACCCAGCCGGTCCTGGGCAATCTGCTGCATCAGGCGGCGGAAGTCTTCGGGGTCGGGCAGGCCCAGGGTGGGTGCGGGCGGGCTCACGCGGGCGGGCGCGCTGCCCGCATGCACCAGCAACTCGGCCTGCTGGCGCTGCTGCTCCTGCAGGGCACGGGCCCGCAGCTGCGCATCAATCTCCACCGCCAGCACGGTGGACACATTGGCCTGGTTGTCCACCGACAGATCGGCCGGCTTGGGCACCACGATCAGGTAGCCGTCCTGCACGCTTTGCAGCGCGTAGTCGCTGTTGTTGAGCACCGGGTGCAAGGTGTACAGCTCGCCGCCGCTGGCCGCCGCGCTGCCGGTCGGTGTGGCAATCGCCACCGGCTTGTCTGCGCCCACGATTTCGCCGCTGCCACTGGCATAGGCAAAGGGGTTGGGGTCGGGCTCGCCAGCCAGGCGGATCACGTTCTTGGCCGCCACATTCAGCGCGCGCGGCGTGATGTCGGCCAGGCCCGTGGACGCGGCCACCACGTGGTAGTTGGCCGCTTCGGTGCCGCTGGCCTGTATGCCCGAGAGGCTCACGGCCTTGGCCAGGGCGGCGTGCACATCGCCAAAGCTGGCATTGCCGCTCACCGTGAACACATCGCCACTTATACGGTCATCCACCAGGCCGGTGACCAGGGTGCCGTCGTAGACCTTGTTGGCCGCGCTGACGTGCAGGTCGCGCTGGGCGATATCGGCGCTGGCGTCGGGAATGGTGACCTGGTAGTTGCCCGCGTCGGCTCCACCCATGCTGGCGCCGCTGACCACCAGCGCCTTGGCCGTGCCGGCGTTCTTGTCGGCAAAGGCCACGCTCAGGTTACTCAGGTCCACCGTGAAGTCGTCACCATTGACGATGCTGCCGCTCAGGGCCGGTGTGCCGTTGAGCAACCGGGTGGCGGCGGTGGTGCCGTCATAAACCTTGTTCTCGGCCCCCACACCGGTCACGGTCAGCTGCCTGGGCGTGATGTTGGCGGTGGCGCCCAGCACGGTCTGGTAGTTGCCGGCGTCGGCGCCGCTGAGCACATTGCCGGTCACCGCCACCGTCTTGGCCGTGCCCACGTTCTTGTCCAGGAAGGCAAACTGCACGGCGCTCAAATCGGCCGTGACATCGTCGCCCTGCACCAGCTCCAGCCCGATGCTGGGCGTGCCGCTGGCGCTGGCGCTGGTGCTGCCGTCGTAGACCTTGTTGGCGGCGGCCAGGCCGGTCACCGTGAGCGTCTTGGGTGTGACAGCGTAGTGCAGGCTGCTGAGCACATAGTTGCCGGCGTCGGCACCGGCGAGCTGCAGGTGGTTGACCGCCTTGTTGCTGCCCACGTTCTTGTCAAGCATGGCCATGCTGGCGTCCAGGCTCAGCACGTCGCCGCTCATCAAGTCGCTGAAGGCCACGCTGCCGCTCAGGCCGGTGCTGCCGTCATAGACCTTGCCGGCGCTGGCCGCAAGGGTGCGGGCCGCGATGCTGGCGGTGGTGGCAATGTCGCTGCTGCTGAAGCTGTAGTTGGCAGCGTCTTGCCCGCTCACACTGATGCCGCTGACGGTGGCGGCCTTGGCCAAGCCTGCGTTTTTGTCGGCAAAGTGGGCGCTGGCGGCCACCACCAGGGCGTCGCCGCTGAGGTGGTCGTCCACCACCGTGGCCGCCGTGCTGGCGTCATAGACCTTGTTTTGCACGCTGAAGTCCAGGGCGCGTTTGGCAATATCGGCGCTGGCGTCGGGAATGGTGACCTGGTAGTTGCCGGCGTCGGTTCCGCCCATGCTGGCGCCGCTGACCACCAGCGCCTTGGCCGTGCCGGCGTTCTTGTCGGCAAAGGCCACGCTCAGGTTGCTCAGGTCCACCGTGAAGTCGTCACCGTTGACGATG
>CANCCF010000018.1 GCA_947374485.1 Comamonadaceae bacterium
TCGCCCGCCGCCTTCCAGTCGACTCCGCGCAGCGCCTCGCTGGCGAGGATCAGCACGAACGCGATTCCCTGCAGCACCTGCACCGATGCATCCGGCAAGCCGAGCCGACGCTGCAGCAGGCTGCCCGCAGCGCCAAAGCCGCCAAACAGAATCGCCACCGGGATCACGGCAAAGGCGTTTTGCCGCGCAATAAAGGCCACCAGAATGCCCGCATAGCCATAGCCGGTAATCAGCGAGGCATTGGCATTGGTGTGCACCGCCGCCACCTCCACCGCACCGGCCAAGCCGGCACAGGCACCACCCACGGCGCAGGCCGTGAGCACCAGCTTGGAGGCGGGCAGGCCCACCAGCTGCGCGGTGCGCGCATTTCCGCCGACCACGCGCACGGCAAAGCCCGAGGCGGTCTGGCGCAGCCACAGCCCGCAGGCCAGGCAGGCCAGCACGCCCAGCACCAGGCCCCAGTGGATGTCAGAGCCGGCAATGCCGCCCACGCGCAGGCCCTCACTAAGGGCATAGGTCGAGGGCTTGTTCAGGCTGGCCGGGTCGCGCAGCACGCCTTCGACCAGGTGCTTGAAGAGGCCGATGGCGATGTAGGCCATCAGGAGGCTGCTGATGGTCTCGTTGATGCCGCGGTATTGGCGCAACCAGCCCACCAGCGCGATCCACAGCGCACCGGCCGCGGCACCGGCGGCAAACACCAGCGTGGTGCCTACCGCGTTGTCCGGCAGCGGCAGCGCGTAGGGAAGGGCGGCACAGGCCAAGCCGCCCAGTACCAGCGCGCCTTCGCCGCCAATCACCACCAGCCCGGCGCGCGCAGGCACCACCACGCACAGGGCCGTGAGCATCAGCGGTGCGGCCCTTTGCAGGGTGTTCTGCCAGGAGAACCAGTCGCCAAAGGCGCCCTTGAACAGAATCACCCACACGTCCAGCGGGTTCACGCCCGAGAGCCCGACAAAGCCGCCAAAGAGCAGCAGCGCCGCGGCGATAGCCAGCACCGGCAGCAGCAGGTCCTTGAGGGATTCGCGCATGGCCGCAGGGTGCCTAGATGGAGCCGACCACGCCTTCAATCAAATAATTCATCTTCTCCAGCTCGATGTCGGTCTGGTCATAGGTCTTGCCGGCGGGCACCACCACATTGCCCTTGTTGTCCTTGAGCGGGCCCTTGAAGATGTTGAAGGTGCCGGCAATCATTTTGGTCTTGACGTCGTCGGCCTGCTTCTTGGCGGCGTCCGTCACCATGGCACCGTAGGGCGACATCTTCACGTAGCCTTCTTTCAGGCCGCCGCGGATGAAATTGGGGTGGGGCTTGCCCGCCTGTGCGGCGTCAATCACGGCCTTGTAGGCGGTCAGCCAGTTCCACTCGGCACCGGTCAGGTAGGCATTGGGCGCCAGCTTGGCCTGGGATGCGTGGTAACCGCAGACCATCTTGCCGCGCTTGGCCGCCGTCTCGACGATGACCTTGGGGCCGTCCACGTGCATGGTGATGACGTCGGCGCCCTGGTCGCACAGGCTGTTGGTGGCCTCGGCTTCCTTCACCGCCATCGACCAGTCACCGGTAAAGATCACCAGGCAGGTGATGCCGGGCTTGACCGAGCGCGCGCCCATCAAAAACGAGTTGATGTTGCGCAGCACCTGCGGGATGGGCTTGGCTGCCACAAAGCCGATCTTGCCGCTCTTGCTCATGTGGCCGGCAACCACGCCGTTGAGGTACTGGCACTCGTCAATGTAGCCAAAGTAGCTGCCCACGTTCTTGGGGTGCTTGCCTTCGGTCCACATGCCGCCGCAATGGGCAAAGCGCACATCGGGGTACTTGCCGGCCAGGGCCAGGATGTGGGGGTCAAAGTAGCCGAAGGAGCTGGGGAACAGCACGCTGGCGCCATCCTGCGCAATCATGCCGGTCATGCTCTTTTGCACGGCGGCGGTTTCGGGCACGTTCTCTTCTTCCACCACCTTCACGCCGGGCATTTTCTTGACCATGGCCACCGCCTCGGCCTGCGCCTGGTTGTAGCCGTAGTCGTCCTTGGCGCCCACGTAGATGGCGCCGATGGTGATGGGCTTTTGCGCCTGCGCCAGGCTGCTCCAGGAGCCCAGCGTGCTGGCGGCGCCCAGTGCGGCGATGGTCTTGAGGGAATCTCGGCGGTTGGGGTTCTGCAGGGTCATGGTGCGCTTTCCTGGTGGCGGGTTGATGGAGGTCCAAAACAGTGCCGTTCAACAGCACTTCTTCTTGGATACAAGATGGTGTGCAAAATGTGTGCCCGGTTTGCCGGTGGCTTTTCAAGCGCGGTTTCAGGCTGCAGCTTCGAGCAGGCTGACATGGGCGCAGACCACCTTCCAGCCCGCAGCCGTGCGCAACCAGGTCTGGCTTTGGCGCCCGCTGCGGCTGGCTCCGACACGTTGGAACTCGATGTTCACGGTGGCAAAGTCATGCCCATAGGTGGTGATACAGGTGCGCAAAACAGTGCGTGCCAGGCCAGTGGCCGGGCGCGCCGCGCGAAAGGCCTGGATGGCGGCATAGCCGTACAGGTTTTCACCCACGCCGTAGCGCAGGGTGTGTTCGCTGTCATGGAACAGTGCATCCAATACGGCCACCTCGTTGCTGACCAACGCGGCTTCGTAGCGGTCGCTGGCGGCCTGCACTTCCTGCAGCACGCTGGGGATGTTGACGTCCATGTCGCCCTCCTTCATGGCACCGTCACCGGCTTCAGATGCGCCACCCCTGCGTCCTGCAACACCTGGGCCGCGCGCAGGGCCAGGTCTTCGCGCCAGGGGGCGGCAATCAGCTGCACGCCGATGGGCATGCCGCCGGTGCCGCTGGGCCAAAGCGGTGCGGTGACGACGGGGCAGCCGGAAAATGAAATGGGTTGCGAGAGCAAGCCGATGGACGGGCGGCAGGGGACTTGCTGGCCATTGATGTCCAGCCACTCCGCACCCAGGAGCGGCGCGCTCAAAGGGGTGGCGGGTGCGATCAGCACATCCCAATCCGCAAACAGCGCGTTGACGCGCGCGCGGTAGACACGGCGGAACTGCTGTGCCCGCACATACCAGGCGGCGGGCTGCAGGGCACCGGCAATGAAGCGGTCCACCGAGAGCGGCTCAAAGTCGTCCATGCGCGTCTTCAAATCGGCCAGGTGCAGGCGCCCGCCTTCGCTGGCGGTGGTGATGAAGGCGGCGGCGCGCGCCAGTGCAGCGTCGGGCCAGAGCGCAGTGCCGGCGGCGTTGAGCGCGCGGGCTGCGGTGCGGGCGGCATCTGTAGCGGCCGGCGTGGCGAAGTCCTCAAAGTAGCCACCCAGGCGGCCTATGCGCAGGCCCTCTACGCCCTGCTTCAGTCCATGGGCCACCGGTTGCACGCGCAGGGCGTGGCAGCCCGGGTCCAGCGGGTCTGGGCCTTGCAATGCGTCATAGGCCAGGGCCAGGCTCTCCACCGAATCGGCCAGGGGCCCGAGGTGGTCAATGCTGTGCACAAAGGGGTAGCTGCCCCGGCGCGAGAGGCGCCCGAAGGTGGGTTTGATGCCCCACACGCCGCAGAACGATGCCGGTACGCGAATCGAGCCATTGGTGTCCGAGGCCAGTGCAATCGGCACCTGGCCCGCAGCCACCGCTGCGCCCGAGCCACCACTGGAACCACCGGCCGTGCGCGTCAGGCCATGCGGGTTGCGGGCGGGGCCGTAGTGGCTGTTTTCGGTGGTGAAGCCGTAGGCGTACTCGTCCATGTTCAGGCTGCCCACCAGCACGGCACCGGCCCGCTGCATTTGCGTGACCAAAAAGGCGTCGGCTTTGGCCGCCGGATTGCCCTGGTTGACGCGCGAGCCCGCCAGCGTGACCTCGCCCTGCACATCAAACAGGTTCTTGACGGCATAGGGCACACCGGCCAGTGGTGGCAGGGCCGCACCCGAGAGACGCAGCGCGTCGACCGCATCGGCCTCGCGGCGCGCGCGCGCCACGCACAGGCCGGTGAAGGCGTTGATGTAAGGGTTGCTGGCTTCAATGCCCAGCAGCGTGGCTTCCAGCACCTCGCGGGCGCTTCGCTCGCCGCTGGCAATGGCCCGTGCCAGCGCGGCGGTGCTGGTGGGGCTGCTGTGGCCTGTGCCGCCTTGCACTGCGGTCATGTGCCGTCTCCAGCCGTGCCTGCGGGCGCGTCAGCCAAAGGAAACGGGGCCGGGCAAAAGAGCTCGCTCATCTCTTCCTCCAGCGCCATGGGAAAGGCCTCGAGCTGCTGCGCCAGCAGCGCAGTGCGGCCCAGTTGCAAGGCCACGGCATGGGCACGGGCGTCGTCCAACGGCAGCTGCAGAAGGGTGGATGCGGCCTTCACATAGGCCAGGGTGTCGGCGGCATTCATGGTTTTCCCTTTCTATTGGAGCTGGGCTGCGTGCAATGTGGCCAGGTCGATGGGCGCTGGCAGCGCTGTGGGCAAGGCGCCTTGCGGCAAGCCGCTGGCATGGTGGTAGCGCTGGCCCAGTTCGGCCAGTTGCCAGTCACTGGCACAGGGGCCCACCAGGGTGATGCCAAAGGGCAGGCCGTCGGGCCGTATTTCGCTGGGCACCGAGAGCGCGGCATAGTCCAGCAGGTTGACGAAGTTGGTGTAGGTGCCCAGGTTGCGGTTGAGGGCCACCGGGTCGGCCAGCATCTGTGCTGTGGTGTAGTGGGTGGGGGCGGTGGGCAGCAGCAGCACGTCCACCCTGTCCCACATGGCATCGGCCTCTTGCCCGAGTGCGCGCAATTGGGCCTGCGCTGCAAACACGTCGGCGGCGCTGTACTGGCGGCCACTGCCGATGATGCTGCGCACCGGCTCCATCACGTCTTCGGCGTGCTGGTCAAAGAAAGGGCGGATGGCGGCGTAGCGTTCGGCCACCAGCGCACTGTCGTACAGCAGGCTGGCCGCCTGGGCCAGCGGCGCGTAGGCAATGGTGACGGGGCTGCCGCCCAGCGCCTGCAACTGCTCCACCGCGCGCGCAAAGGCCTCTACCGCCAGCGCGTCGCCAAAAAAGGCCAGCTGGTCGGGCACGCCAAAGCGGAAGGCCGGGGGCAGCGGCGCCGTGCTGAGGGACAGGTGGCGCGCATACGGGTCTCGGGCGTCATGCGCCATGGCCACGGCCAGCACCTGGGCGGCCAGGCCTACGCTGCGCGCAAAGATGGAGACACAGTCCACACTTTGTGCTGCGGGCAGCACGCCATAGGTGCTGATCAGCCCCCGGCTGGGTTTGAGGCCCACGATGTTGTTCAGCCCGGCCGGTACCCGGCCCGAACCGGCTGTGTCGGTGCCCAGTGCAAAGTCCACCTGGCCAGTGGCCACCACATAGGCCGAGCCGGAGCTGGAACCGCCCGAGATGTATGCGGGGTTGAAGGCATTGGGCACCTCACCGTAGGGCGAGCGCGTGCCGTTGAGGCCGCAGGCAAACTGGTCCAGGTTGGTCTTGCCGCGCAACACGGCGCCAGCGTCCTGCAGCCGGGTGACCACGGTGGCGCTGCGGGCGGGCACATGGGAAAAGGCCGGGCAGGCGGCGGTGGTGGGCAGGCCTGCTACGTCGATGTTGTCCTTGACGGCAAAGGTCAGGCCTTGCAGCGGGCCCTTGCCAGCAAAGGGCGCCTGGGCAGCCACACCCCGATCGACGCGGCAAATCCATGCGCTGGCCGCAAGGCCCATCAGGGCCGGATTGTCACGCGTCTGCGATTGCACCATGCTGAGGCATCCCATCTTGTATCCAAGGTGTGACGCAAAAGCTGTGCCATGGGCACACCCGGCCGGTACCTACAGCATGGTCTGTATCAGCGCGCCCTTGAACAGCACCGGCCCGGCTTCGCTGGGCGCGCCGCCCTTGGGCTCCAGGCGCGCCGCATCCAGCATACCCATGGACTGCGGTTTGCCCCCAGCGGGAAGTGCCCCCAGCTGCAGCGAGCAGTCGGCCGCTTGCCCGTAACTGCCCACGCGGTGCGGGGCCCGCTTTTTCTTCGTGGCATCAAAGCACACGCCTTCGCATTCAACCGTGTGAACCTTGGGCCGGGTCTCTGGCGGCTTTGAGGCGCATGGGCCCCAGCAGCGCATCGGCCTGTATTGCAGCGGCCCGGCGCGCCTGCTGGTCCTGCTCAAACTGCCAGTCGCGCAGGCACAGCGAGAGCTTGACCATGGCATCGCGCATGGCAATCAATTCCTGCACCAGCTTTTGGTTGAGCTGCTGGCGTTCAGAGGGTGTCAAAGGGGTGGACATGGGTGGCGCTCCTGGGGTGTGTGGGGTGGAGCACCCACTATGGTTAGCTACCTGGGCTGGTGTTTTGCGTATTGTTCTCTTTCGGACATTTGGCCGCAAAACAGGGGATAAAGCCCTGCCGTGGGCAGGCACATTCTTTGCGACAATCAACCATGCTCCCAGCCTGGGGGCGCTTGGCTGATTTTCTGGGGTTGTCTACATGTTGGGTTTTTTGCCACCAGCGGTGCGCGGTGCCTTGTCGTTTCTGGTGCTCACCATCAACACCCTGTTCTGGTGCCTGTTGCTGTTTGTGCTGGCGCTGTGCAAGGCGGTGCTGCCTTTCGAGGCGGTATTGGCGCGGCTGGACCCGCTGATCAACGGCATCGCCTCGGCGTGGACGCGCTGCAACAGCGCCTGGATGCGCTTTGCCAACCGACCCGACTGGCGCGTGGAAGGGGTGAACAGCCTGCGCTACAACGACTGGTACCTGGTGAACTGCAACCACCAGTCCTGGGTGGATATTTTTGTGCTGCAGGATGCGCTCAATGGCCGCATCCCGGTGCTCAAATTTTTTCTCAAGGCCGAACTGATTTACGTGCCGGTAATTGGTTTGGCCTGGTGGGCGCTGGACTTTCCCTTCATGAAACGTCACTCGCGCGCCGCCCTGCGCAAGAACCCCAACCTGCGCGATGACGACCGCAACGCTGCCCGCCGGGCCTGTGCCAAGTTTGCGCGCACGCCCACTTCGGTGATGAACTTTGTGGAAGGCACGCGCTTTACCGTCGACAAGCACGAGGCACAGGCCGCACCCTATTTGCACCTGCTCAAGCCCAAGGCCGGCGCCATGGCCATGGCCTTGAATGCGATGGGCGCGCAGTTCCACGCACTGGTGGATGCCACCATTGCCTACCCCGACGGCATCCCCACCTTCTGGCAGTTCCTGTGCGGCCAGTCAGCGCGTGCCGTGCTCAAGGTGCGGCAAGTAGAAATTCCGCTGGATTTTTGCACCGGCGACTATGAAAACGACCGCGCCCTGCGCAAGGCGTTTCACCGCTGGCTGGACGAGATCTGGCAGCACAAGGATGCCGAGCTGGCCGCCATGTTGGCAGCCAACCCCGGGGCCTAAGCCTTTGCCTGTTAAGCCTTCGCCAGCTCCGGCATCTCCGGCATGGCGATCTGGTGGTTCACGCTGAACTGGTAGTCGCGAAAGATGTGCTCGGCGCTGAGCTCCATGTACGTGCCATCGGCCAGCTTGTAACTGGTGTCCTTCAGCCGGTTGGTGGTGCTGCCACAGGTCCAGCAGTTGTAGTTGCGCATGTGGGTGCACAGGCAGGTCTTGTCCGTCACCGAGATGTTCTTGCCATCCGGGTGGATCTTGATCTGCTCGTTGTAGGCGTTGATGTAGGCGCAGCCGCCCGAGCCGTCGAGCAGGTAGCCGTAGGCCTCGCAGTTGGGGCGGATGCCGGAGCCAATGGCGGGCGTGCTTTTGAGCATGCGCATGGGGTAGCCGGTGGGCGAGACGGTGTTGACAATGATGTCTTCCTCGCTGGCGCGGAAGTACTCCTGCTTCACTTTGGAGGGCAGGCCGCACTCGTGGGCCACGGTAAAGCGCGTGGCCACCTGCACGGCGGAGGCGCCAATTTCCATGAAGTTCACGGCATCGGTACCGGTGAAGATGCCGCCTGCGGCCACCAGCGGAATGTCGAGCTTCTCGGTATCGATATAGGCCTTGATTTCCTTCACGATGGTGGCCAGGTCGTACTGCGCCCAGTCCAGCCCAAAGCCCAGGTGGCCACCGGCCAGCGGGCCTTCGATGATGATGAAGTCTGGCAGGCGGTTCAGGCGCGAAGTCTTGCGCAAAAACAGCTGCAGCGCACGCACCGATGACACGATGATGCCCAGCTTGGCATCGCGAAAGCGTGGGTGGTCGGCCATCAGGGCGAACGAGCCCAGGTGCAAACCGGCGCTCAGCGTAATGCCGTCAATGCCCGCGTCCAGCGAAGAGTTCAGGCGCACCTGCAAGGTTTCTTTGGGCCCGTTCATGGTCAGCTTTTCCATGCAGTTCACAAACACCATGCCGGGGCCTTTTTTGGCCTGCATGGTTTTGCCCACGTGCAGCCGGGTGGCCTCGGCCAGGCGGCCCAGGTCGAACTGCACCAGGCTCTTGTCGGAGTTGTCGATGTTGTGCTTGTAGAGCTTGGTCTTTTCCTTGACGAAGCTGGTGTCAAAGCGGCGGTCGGAGACGTCTTGCACCATGGCGTCGGAGATGTGGCCTATGCCACCCAGACGGGCTGCCTCCAGTGCCAGCTCGGCCGTGGAAATGTCCACGCCCATGCCACCAATCATGATGGGCACCAGTTCCTGTGTGCCAAAACGCAGCCGAAAATCATCTAGTCGTTTCATTGCCATCCCGTTCGGGGTCTCAAAATGCGGTTCAAAAAGTGGGCTTGCCCGGTTGCCTGCTGGCCCTGACCCCAGTCGGGACAGCCAGAGTGGATTATCAGGCACCCCGCTGCCTGCGCCCACGCAGTAGGGCTAAGAAACCATTTTATGGCCCCGGTTGCAGGGCCGTGGCCCCAGCCCGCTTGGTCGGGCGCGCTGCTACAGTCAAGGCCATGAGCAAGGCCTTTACCAAAGAGTCCGAGGATGCGGATGACGACGAGCTGCAACTCCCCGCGGTTCCCTCGGGCGGCAAGAACTACATCACGCCGCAGGGCTATGCCGCGCTCAAAGCCGAACTGCTGGACCTGATCGACAACGAGCGCCCCAAGGTGGTGGAGGTGGTGCATTGGGCTGCCAGCAACGGTGACCGCTCGGAAAACGGCGATTACCTGTATGGCAAAAAGCGCCTGCGCGAGATTGACCGGCGCATCCGTTTTCTGACCAAGCGCCTGGAGATCGCCGAGATGGCCGACCCGGCTGTGCACCACGGCAATGGGCAGATTTTTTTCGGTGCCACCGTCACCTATGTGGATGACGCCGGGGTGGAGCGCACGGTGCGCATCATCGGAATTGACGAAGCCGACAGTTCCAAAGGCGAGGTGAGCTGGATTTCGCCGATTGCCCGCACCCTGCTCAAGGCCCGGGTGGGCGATGAGCTGAAATTGGTCACGCCCGATCGAGTGGCGAATATCGAGGTGCTGGCCGTGCACTACCCAGCCCCTGCAAGTTCCTGAAGGCGCTGCCTATGCGTTGACGACGCTGCCGTTGCGAACTGCCTTGAGCACGCTGGGCGCGCGGCGCAGGTTGCGCAGGGCGGTGTCCAGGTGCGTCTTGTCGCGCACCGCCACCAGAAAGCGCAGCTCGCGCGCCTCCTGCCCGCCTTCCTGGCCCATGTCGATGTCGATGATGTCGGCTTCGGCCGCAGCCAGCGCCGTGGCCATCTTGGCCAGCATGCCCTTGCTGTTCTTGACGGTGACGGTGATGCCGGTCTTGAAGGAGCGCACCGGGTCTTCCGACCAGTCCACGCCAATAAAACGCTCGGCGTCCTTGGATTTCAGTTTGCGTGCCACCGGGCAGTCTGTCTGGTGCACCACCAGGCCTTCGCCACGCCCGAGATAGCCCAGGATCTTGTCGCCGGGAATGGGGCGGCAGCACTGGGCGAACTGCACCGAGGCGCTCTCGCTGCCGTCCAGCGTGAGTGCGCCACCCACTCCCGACTCGTGGGCAGTGAAGCGCTCGCGCGTGAGCAACAGGGCATCGGGCTTGTGACCGGACTCGGTCAGCAACAGCACCAGGCGCTTGGCCACGATGTTGGCAATGCGTTTGCCAAGACCAATGTCGGTAAGCAGTTCGTGGCGCGTCTTGTTGCCGCTGAAGCGCAGCAGCTTGTCCCAGATGGGGTTGTAGGCCGGGTCGTTGTCGGGCAGGGCCTCGAAGCCTTCGGAGCGCAGGGCCTGCCGCAGCAGCCGTTCACCCAGGCTTTCGGACTCGGTCTGCTCCATGGTTTTGAGGTGGTGGCGGATCTTGGAGCGGGCGCGCCCGGTGCGCACAAAGTCCAGCCAGTTGGGGTTGGGCGAGGACACTTGGGCGGTGACCACCTCCACCACATCGCCGTTTTTCAGCTCGGTGCGCAGTGGCACTTGCTCGCCGTTGATGCGCGCGGCCACCGTGCGGTCGCCTACGTTGCTGTGAATGGCATAGGCAAAGTCGACCACCGTGGCGCCACGCGGCAGGGCCAGGATTTGCGTCTTGGGCGTGAACACATAGACCGCATCGGGGAACAGGTCGACCTTCACATGGTCCCAGAACTCGGCGGCGTCGCGGGTTTCGTCCTGGATGTCCAGGAGCGACTGCAGCCACTGGTTGCCGGTGCGGTCGGCATTCAGGTCGTTGGGGTGGTTGGCCTTGTACAGCCAGTGCGCCGCCACGCCGGACTCGGCGACCAGGTGCATGGCCTCGGTGCGCATCTGGAACTCCACATTGATACCGGCCGGGCCCACCAGCGTGGTGTGCAGCGACTGGTAGCGGTTGACCTTGGCAATCGCAATATGGTCCTTGAACTTGCCGGGAACGGGTTTGTAGAGCTGGTGCAACAGGCCCAGCGCCTTGTAGCAGTCAATCACCGTGGGCACCAGCACGCGCAGGCCATAGATGTCGGTCACCTGGGCAAAGCTCAGGTGCTTGGACTGCATCTTCTTGAAGATGGAATACAGCGTTTTTTCGCGCCCGGCAATGCGCACCGGCATCTCGGCGGCGGCAAACACGGCCTCCACTTCTTTCTGCACCTTCTGGATCAGGTCACGGCGGCGGCTGCGCGCCTTGGCCACGGCCTTGGTCAGAATGGCGTAGCGCCAGGGTTTCAAATGCTTGAAGGACAGGTCCTGCAGCTCGCGGTAGGTGCTGTTGAGGCCCAGGCGGTGCGCAATCGGCGCGTACACGTCCAGCGTTTCGGAGGCAATGCGGCCCCATTTGGAGCGCGGCATGTCCGACAGGGTGCGCATATTGTGCGAGCGGTCGGCCAGCTTGATGAGGATGACGCGCACATCGCGCGCCATGGCCAGCAGCATCTTGCGGAAGGACTCGGCCTGGTTCTCTTCACGCGTGTTGAACTGCAGCTTGTCGAGCTTGGTCAGGCCGTCCACCAGCTCGGCCACGGGTGAGCCAAAGCGCTCGATCAGCTCCACCTTGGTGATGCCGCAGTCTTCCATGGCGTCGTGCAACAGCGCGGCCATCAGGGCCTGGGCGTCGAGCTTCCATTCGGTGCACTGCAGGGCCACCGCAATCGGGTGTGTGATGTAGGGCTCGCCGTTGTTGCGCAGCTGGCCCAGGTGGGCCTGGTCGGCAAAACGGTAGGCCATGCGCACCTGCTCCACGTCGCCCGCGGACAGGTAGTCCAGCTTGGCGGTGAGTGCGGCAAAACTGGCGGACGCGGCATTGGCAACCGCCGTGTTGACGGCGGGTGGCGGGGTGGTAATGGCTTTGCCCATGCTGCAAATGTAGCGCAGGCACCAAGGCCCTGCCGGGCGCAAATGTCCGGGCGAAAAAAAACACCGCAAGCGGTGTTTTTTGCTGGTGCCGGGTGTGCTTACAGGGGCACTTTTTTCAGCATCTCGATGCCCACCTTGCCGGCTGCGATTTCGCGCAGGGCGGTCACGCCGGGCTTGTTCTTGCTCTCGATCTTGGCCGTGTGGCCCTGGCTGAGCATGCGTGCGCGGTAGGTGGCAGCCAGCACGAGCTGGAAGCGGTTGGGGATTTTTTCCAGGCAATCTTCAACGGTAATACGGGCCATGAATGTCTCCAAGTCTTAAGGGATGTGCAGCGCTTTGAAAGTTTCGGCCCGGGCACGGCGCTGTGCCGAAAACTTGAGCCGCTGCGAATGGACAATGGCTTTCAGGTCGAAGAGCGCACGGTCAAACAGCTCGTTGATTATAACGAAGTCGAATTTGTCGGCATGGATCACCTCGGCCTGCGCGTTCTTCATGCGCAGCTCGATGATGTCGGGCGCGTCCTCGCCGCGCCGCTCCAGCCGCGAGCGCAGCTCGTCCCAGCTCGGCGGCAGGATGAAGATGCACACCGCGTTGGTGAAGATGTTCTTGATCTGCAGCGCACCCTGAAAATCGATTTCCAGAATCACGTCCGCCCCTTGGGCCATGCGCTCCTCAATCGCCTTCTTGGAGGTGCCGTAGCGCTGGTTGTGCACATGGGCCCATTCCACAAACGCGTCATTGGCCACCATGGCGTCGAACTCGCCGGGCGAGACAAAGAAGTATTCGCGCCCATGCTTTTCCTGGCCGCGCGGTGCGCGGGTGGTGTGGGAGACCGAGGGCTGTACGTGGGAGTCAAGCTCCAGCAGCGCCTTGACCAGACTGGACTTGCCCGCCCCGCTGGGGGCTGCAACGACAAAAAGGTTACCGGGGTAGTCCATGGACATGGCTTGTGGGCGTGTGCTGCGGATGGCTGGAGTCGGCCTATTCTAAGTGCATGCTACGGGTGACTTGCCGCCATGTCTGCGCCCGCCTGTCACGAAATATTCATGCGAAGTTTTTAGCATGAACCTTTTTCAACCCTTCCATCACGCCATGTCCAAAATCCAAGAAACCCCCTTTGCGGGCAGATTCAAGACCTTTGCCTGGCCACTCGGCGCAGCGCTCGTCAGCACGGCCATACTTTTCGGATGCGGCGGAAGCTCCACTGGCTCGGGAGTCAACCTCAGTGGGGTGGCCGCAACCGGAGCGGCCATGGCCAATGCCAAGGTCAGCGCCAGCTGCCCAGGCGGCTCGGGCAGCTCCACCACCAACGCGGACGGCAGCTTTTCCCTGCCCGTGTCCGGCGGCGCACTTCCCTGCCTGATTGAGGCAGACGATGGTGTGCGCAAACTGCATTCGGTGGCCACGGGCACCCCATTTGCCAATGTCACTCCCTTGACCGAACAGCTGGTCGCCTCGTTGTCGCAGGGCACGGCCGACACGGCGTCATTTTTTGCTGCGTTCGGCGCCAGCAATGTCAATTGGATCAGCAGCGACAAGATCAGCGCAGCGCACCAAAAGGTGCTGGACGATCTGCAGGGCAAGGGTTTTGATGTCAGCAAAGTCGGCGATCTGATCAAGGACAGGCTGGTTGCCAAAACCGCATCGCAGGACGGCAACGACTACGACAAGCTGCTGGACCGGGTGGCAGTGACTCCTGTGAGCGTGAAGCTCATCGCCCTGAACGATTTCCATGGCAACATTGAACCCACTTCCCAAACCAACGGGGGCTCCATGGTGCTGCCCGATGGCGGCGCGGGCACCAAGGTTGCGGTGGGCGGCGCCGCCTACCTGGCCAGCACCGTCAAGGCACTCCAGGCCAAGAACGCGAACAATATTGTGGTGGGTGCCGGCGACTTGATCAGTGCATCGCCATTCGCTTCTGCCATCACCCATGACGAAGCCTCGGTGGATATCCTGAACCAGATCGGTATGGAGGTTTCCTCGGTCGGCAACCATGAATTCGATCGTGGCATCGCCGAATTGCAGCGCATGCAAAACGGCGGCTGCCTCCCGGCCGCAGGCACCCAGGGTGTGGTGGGCAAGGACACCTGCCTGGTGGATGGCACCTTCAGCGGCGCGAAATACAAGTATCTGACGGCCAACGTGGTCAACACCACTACCAACAAGCCCCTGTTTGCCGCCACCTACGTGAAGCGCTTCGGCACCGTCAGCGTGGGTTTCATCGGCCTGACCTTGCAAGGCACTTCCCAGCTGGTGACCTCCTCTGGCGTGGCGGGTTACCGCTTTGATGAAGAGTCCGCCACCATCAACAAATACGCCAGCAAACTCAAGGAAGACGGCGTAACGGCGGTGGTGGTGCTGATTCACCAGGGTGGGCAAACCATGGCCACCACCATCAACGACAAGTCCTGCCCGGGCTTCAGCGGTGACATCACACCCATTCTGGACAAGATCAACAGCAAGGTGGATGTCGTCGTCAGCGGCCACACCCACCAGGAATATGTCTGCAACTACCCGGCCAAGGCAGCTGGCAAGAACATCCTGATCACATCCACCGGTTTTTACGGTGGCGCAGTGAGCGAAATTGACCTGAGCCTGCAACCCAACCGGGGCCTGCTCAGCGCCAGCGCCAACACCGTCCCCGTGATTCGCAAAACCGGCACTTTCACCACCTCCGGCAGCGACGTGAACAATTCGGTTGTGCCCGCCGACTTTGTCTCTGCCGTGGTGGACCGGGACAGCGCGATTGACGCGCTGGTCACCCGGTACGTCAACCTTTCCAAGGTCGCCGGCGCGCAGGCCGTGGGCAGCATCACCGAAAGCATAAACCGTGCGCTGTTGCCCTCCACCACAACCCGCGACGAATCCACCGAGGGTGCCCTGGGCGCCCTGATGGCCGATACCTACAAATCCGGCGTGCCGGGTGGGGCTGACATTGCCTTTGTGAACCCGGGCAGCGTGCGGGCCGACCTGACCTACACGGGCAGCGGAGCCGTGACCTTCAGCAACCTGGCAACAATCGAACCCTTTGGCAACACACTGGTCACGCTGAATCTGACCGGGGCGCAAATCCTTCGCCTGCTGGAACAGCAGTGGGAAGCGCCCAACAACACGGCCAAATTCAACACCGCCACGGGTGCTGTGGGGCGCTTGCTGCTGGTTTCCAACGGCTTCACCTATACCTATGACAATAACCAGCCTGCTGGCGCCGCCTCCGGTACAGGGGCACGCGTGGTGGTGAGCTCGATGCGCCTCAATGGTGTTGCGATCGACCCGGCCAAGACCTACAAAATTGCCACCAACAGTTTCCTGGGAACCGGCAAAGGGGGCGACAATTTCACCGTCATGGCCTTGCAGGGCAGCAATGTGGTGGACACCAAGATCCTCGACCTGGACGCTTTCATCGACTATTTCAGGGTCAATTCGCCAGTGAGCCCGCCCGCTGCGCGAATCACCCGCCAGAATTAACCAGACACCGGCAGCCGGTGCTGTTTCGGCCCGAAAATCAAGGCCCCGTTGGTGACAGCGGGGCCGTTTCCCATGACCTTCAAAACCTTCTTCTTTTGTTTAGCAATGCTTGCTGGCATGGCCCACAGCGCCAGTGGCGCCAGTTTGGATCTGCAAAAGCAGCATTCGCTGGAGGCCGCTTCCAAAGAAGCCCAGGACCTTTGCTACACGCTGATCTACCGCGATACCAACGCCTATGCGCAGTGTGTGCGCAAGCTGCGGGATGAAAAGAAAGCCAAGCCCCTGGAAGCGCTAGGGGTGACGTATTTCGGCTTTGTGGGTGCGCTCAGTTACATGCGCGTCAGTCAGGAGGGCACGGACCAGATCGCCTATGAATTCCTGCAATCTGCCCTGGGCATGCAAAAGAAACTGGGGATTGGTGACGAAGCGCTGTGCAGCACTGTGCCAGGCAACTGCCCCGTGCGCATGGCCCAGGGCAGGCAACTCATGGCCAATCCACCCCAAAAGATTCCCATGCGGATGCAGTGCGTTGCCGGGGTTTGCAGACTGGTGCCTGCGGCGGACGCGGGCGCTCCCTGAGGGCACACAGGGCGGCTTTGGCAGACGGCCCGGCAAACCTCACTCGATGTTCTGCACCTGCTCACGCATTTGCTCGATCAGCACCTTCATGTCCACCGAGATGTGGGTCAGCTCCAGCGCCGTGGATTTGGAGCCCATGGTGTTCGCCTCGCGGTGCAGTTCCTGAATCAAAAAGTCCAGGCGCTTGCCGACCTCGCCGCCTTTTTTGAGCAGGCGCTCAATCTCGTCCAGGTGCGAGTTCAGGCGGGTGATTTCCTCGGCCACGTCGATGCGGATGGCAAAGGCGGTGGCCTCGGTCAGGGCACGGTCTTGCGCGGCTTCGGGCAGCGCGCTGCCTTCGCTCAGGGCCATGGCTTCCTTCCAGCGGTCCAGAAAGCGCTGGCGCTGCTGTTCCACGAGTTGCGGCACCAGCGGTGTGGCCTGGGCGGCCAGGGCGCGCAACTGCTCCAGGCGCTCGCCCAGCATGGCCGAGAGGCGCGCACCCTCGCGCTGGCGGGCGCTGAGCAGTTCTTTCACCACGGTCTGCGCCAGTGGCATCAGGTCTTCGCTCCAGTCGCGCGCGCCCGACTGCTCGCTGGCGGCCAGGCGCAGCACGTCGGCCACGCTCAGGGGACAAGCCTGGGGCAGCCAGGACTTGATGCTGTCCTGTGCGCTGTTGAGGCGTTGCAGCAGCTTGGGGCTGGGTTCGGTGACGCCACTGGCGTTGGCGGTCTCGATGGAGGCACGCACCTCCACCTTGCCGCGCTTGAGTTTGCCGATGATCAGGTCGCGCAGCACGGGCTCG
Organism: Comamonadaceae bacterium; assembly: GCA_947374485.1. Taxonomy (GTDB): domain Bacteria; phylum Pseudomonadota; class Gammaproteobacteria; order Burkholderiales; family Burkholderiaceae_C; genus Allorhodoferax. Next base: position 16,446 of record CANCCF010000018.1, read on the forward strand.
AACTGGCGCAAGTCTTCGGGCAGGCGAAAGGTGAGGTCCAGAAAGCGGCTGTTGACCGAGCGGACTTCCAGGCCCAGCTGCGCGGCGGCGGGGCCGCGGCTCTCGGCGTTGGGCTGGGGGTTGGCTGTGCTGTGCTGTGCACTGGCATAGCCAGTCATGCTGTAAACTGGCATTGCGGTTCTCGGATCTAAGGGAGGGCCCCGAGAATAACCTAACGCCGCCATCCAGCCAGACCAGAGAGCCCGCCACGCAGCCCATGTCCAAGGTCAAGCCCTCACCCCTGCCACCCGACACCGTTGTCGGCGGGTACCGCATTGTGCGCAAAGTGGCGGCAGGCGGCTTTGGTCTGGTGTATCTGGCGCTGGACCCGGAGGGCCAGCAGGTGGCCATCAAGGAATACCTGCCCTCGTCCCTGGCAACGCGCCCACCGGGCTCACTCATGCCGCAGGTGCAACCCGAAAAACTGTCGCTGTACCGCCTGGGCCTGAAGAGCTTTTTTGAAGAAGGGCGCTCGCTGGCGCAAATTTCCCACCCTTCGGTGGTCAGCGTGCTCAACTTCTTCCGCGAGAACGAAACCGTCTACATGGTGATGAACTATCTGGAGGGTGCTGCCCTGCAGGATTTCATCGTGACCGCGCGCGAACTCAAGCAGACCAAGGTGTTCCGCGAGTCGACCATCCGGTCGTTGTTCGATGAAATCCTGCGTGGCCTGCGCATCGTGCACCAGCACAAGATGCTGCACCTGGACATCAAGCCGGCCAACATCTTCATCACCGACGACAACAAGTCCGTGCTGATCGACTTTGGCGCCGCGCGCGAGGTGCTCAGCAAAGAGGGCAACTTCATCCGCCCCATGTACACGCCCGGCTTCGCCGCCCCCGAAATGTACCGGCGCGACTCCTCCATGGGCCCCTGGACGGACATCTATGCCATTGGCGCCTGCATGTATGCCTGCATGCAAGGCTACCCGCCCAACGAGGCGCCGCAGCGCCAGGAAAAGGACCGCATCGCCATTGCGCTGGCGCGCCTGCGCGGGGTCTATTCGGACAACCTGATCGAGGTGGTGGAGTGGTGCATGGCGCTGGATGCGCTGTCCCGGCCGCAGTCGGTGTTTGCCTTGCAAAAGGAGCTCAGCCGCGAAGGCGAGCGCCGCTACACCAAGCTCAGTGTGGCCGAGAAGGTGCGCATGCAGTTTGACAACATGGTGGCCGACACGGCCAAGAAACCCGCCACCATGCCCGCCATGGGAGCCAAACCCAAATGAAGTTCTCGGTTTTTCAGATCAGCCGCAAAGGCGGGCGCGAGAAAAACGAAGACCGCATGGGCTACTGCTATACCAACAGTTCCGGCCTGTTCCTGCTGGCCGACGGCATGGGCGGCCACCCTGAGGGTGAAGTGGCCGCACAACTGGCCCTGCAAAGCATCTCGGCGCTGTACCAGAAGGAAGCCAAGCCCGAACTGCCCGACGTCAAAGGCTTTTTCAACGCCGCGATCATGGCGGCACACCGCCACATCCTGCGTTACGCGGCCGACAGCGGCTTGAACGACACACCGCGCACCACGCTGGTGGCCGCGGTGGTGCAGGGCGGCGTTGCGCACTGGGTGCATTGTGGCGACTCGCGCCTGTACTTTGTGCGCGACGGCGAACTGCTGGCCCGCACGCGCGACCACTCCTACCTGGAGCAGCGCCAGCAGCGGGGTGACACGCTCAGCCTGGCACCCCTGCCTGCGGGCGTGAACCGCAACGTGCTCTACACCTGCCTGGGTTCGCCCTCCAAACCGATCTTCGACATCACCGGCCCGGTGCCGCTGCAGCAGGGCGACAAACTCCTGCTCTGCTCCGACGGCCTGTGGGGCAGCCTGGAGGATGTGGACATCGTCTTTCACCTGGGCCAAAAGCCGGTGTCTGTCGCCGCACCCGAGCTGACCGAGCGCGCCCTGCTCAAGGCGGGCGCCTCCAGCGACAACGTCACCCTGGTGGCCATGGAGTGGGAAACGCCGGACGTGTTCGAATCCACGCGCGGCAGCGTGTCCACCGAGCACATGGACGACGAGGTGTTTGCCTCCACCGTGCAAAGCGCCTCGGCAGACGCCACCGTCGACGACCTGGACGAAGCGGCGATCGAACGCTCGATCGCCGAAATCAACGCTGCCATACGCCGCACCGCATCCCGCAAATCCTGAGGCGCAGCGCCCGCTGCCGCTTGCGTTTCATTTTCACAAAAGGTTTCCATGACCGCTTTCACGCGCACCCAAGGCCGCGCCGCCAATGCCCTGCGCCCCGTCAAGATCACGCGCGGCTACACCGTGCATGCCGAAGGCTCGGTGCTGATCGAGTTTGGCGCCACCCGGGTGCTGTGCACCGCCTCGGTGGAAGAAAAAGTACCGCCGCACAAGCGCGGCAGCGGTGAGGGCTGGGTCACGGCCGAATACGGCATGCTGCCGCGCGCCACCCACACCCGCAGCGACCGCGAGGCCGCACGCGGCAAGCAAAGCGGGCGCACGCAGGAAATCCAGCGCCTCATCGGCCGCTCGCTGCGTGCCGTGTTTGACCTGAAGCTATTGGGCGAGCGCACCATCCAGCTCGACTGCGATGTGCTGCAGGCCGACGGCGGCACCCGCACTGCCGCCATCACCGGCGCCTTTGTGGCCGCGCAGGACGCCGTCAATGGCCTGCTGGCGGCGGGCAAGATTGCCAGGTCACCCATCACCGCTGCGGTGGCAGCCATCTCGGTTGGAATCGTCAAGGGCACGCCGCTCCTGGACCTGGAATATGTGGAAGATTCGGCCTGCGACACCGACATGAATGTGGTGATGACGGGCGCTGGCCACTTTGTCGAAGTGCAGGGCACGGCCGAGGGTGTGGCCTTCAGCCGTGCGGAGATGACCGCCCTCTTGGACCTGGCTGAAAAGGGCATTGGCGAGCTCATGGCCCTGCAGCAGCAGGCCCTTGCCGCCTGATCCCTGGGGGCACTCCATGAAAATCGTTCTGGCCTCCAACAATGCGGGCAAACTGGCCGAGCTGCAGGCCCTGTTCGGCCCTCTGGGCTGCACCCTGATTGCGCAGAGCGAGCTGGGCGTGCCCGAAGCGCCTGAGCCCCATAAAACCTTTGTGGAAAACGCCCTGGCCAAGGCGCGCAACGCCGCGCAGCACACCGGCCTGCCCGCGCTGGCCGATGACGCCGGCCTGTGCGTGGACCACCTGGGCGGCCTGCCCGGTGTGGACACGGCCTACTACGCCATGCAGTTTGGCTACCCCAAGGGCGATGCCAACAATGTGACGGCGCTCTTGGCGCAGATGCGCGGTGTGGACAACCGCCGTGCCGCGCTGGTCAGCACCCTGGTGGCGGTGCGCGCGCCCTTTGATCCGGAGCCCTTGATTGCCAGTGGTCGCGCGCAAGGGCTCTTGACCCAGGAGCCCGTAGGTGAAAACGGTTTTGGTTTTGATCCGGTGATGTGGATCCCCGAATTCGGCCAGACCTTTGCGCAACTGCCGGTGGCGGTGAAGAACGCCAACAGCCACCGCGGCCGCGCGGCCCGCGCAATGGTCGAGCTGATGCGCGAACGCTGGAACATGGCCCCCAGCCCAGGCTCCGCCTGGCCCCCCGAGGGGGTGCAGCCGCCCTTGGGGCGGCCCGGCGGACGGCTGGCAACGTAACCATGTCCATCATCCCCATAGCCCCTGCGATAGAAGGCCAGGCCGCCGCACCGCAGCACGACATCCAGCACTACCTGCGCCCGGGCAGCCTGCAGCTCGCTGCCCTGCCACCCTTGAGCCTCTACATCCACCTGCCCTGGTGCCTGAAGAAATGCCCGTACTGCGATTTCAACTCGCATGCCCAAGGACCGGGTGCCTTGCCCGAACAGGCCTATATAGCCGCACTGGTGGCCGACCTGGATGCGTCTTTGCCGCTGATCTGGGGCCGCACCGTGCACAGCATCTTCATTGGTGGCGGCACGCCCAGCCTGTTTGCGCCGGCTTCCATTGACCGCCTGCTGGGCGACATCCGCGCCCGCCTGCGGCTGGAGCCGGACTGCGAAATCACCCTGGAGGCCAACCCCGGCACTTTCGAAAAAGACCGTTTCAAAGCCTTCCGCCAGGCCGGTGTCACGCGTCTGTCGGTCGGCGTGCAGAGCTTCAATGACGCGCACCTGCAGGCACTCGGCCGGGTGCATGACAGCGCGCAGGCCCGCGCCGCCGTGGAAGAGGCGGCCAGCGCCTTTGACACCTTCAACCTCGACCTCATGTACGCGCTGCCGGGCCAGACGCTTGCGCAGGTGGGGCAGGACATCGCCACCGCGCTGCAGTTCAAGCCGCCGCACATCTCCATCTACCATTTGACCATCGAGGCCAACACGGTGTTTGCCAAGTACCCGCCGGTGCTACCGGAAGATGACGATGCCTACGCCATGCTGGACCTGATCACGGCGCGCACGGGTGCGGCTGGTCTGGAGCGCTACGAAGTCTCGGCCTATGCGGCCCAGGGCCACCGCTGCTGGCACAACCTCAACTACTGGCAGTTTGGCGACTACCTGGGGCTGGGTGCAGGCGCGCACAGCAAGCTCAGCTTTGCCCACCGCGTCATGCGCCAGGTGCGCTTTCGCGATCCGGCGCGCTACATGCACGAGGCCTTGCAAGGCAACGCCCGCTCCAGCGAGGAAGAGGTGGCGCGCAGTGACCTGGCCTTTGAGTACATGCTGGGCGCCCTGCGCCTGCGCCATGGCTTTGGCCTGCGCGACTTTGGCGAGCGCACCGGGCTGCCCATCACCGCCATCCAGGCCGCGCTGCAGGAGGCCGAGAAAAAAGGCCTGATCGAGCGCGACTTTGCGCGCGTGCGCCCCACCGTGCGCGGCTTTGATTTCCTGAGTGACCTGCAGCAGATTTTCCTGTCCAATGGGCCTTAGCCTTCAGTAAGGGGCAGGAGGGGCACCACATGTTTTCGGTCTACGGCAAGGCAGGTCGCGTGTTTCGTGGCTCCATGGAAGAGCTGCGCAAGATCGGCCCCACCGCTGCCATCAGCCGCAGCCGCCGCGTGGCCGCCATCGGCCGCGACGCCCCGGACACCGGCGCATTGCATACGCCCGCCCCACCGGACCTGGCCCACCGCGAAGCCATGGCCGCCTATGCCCAGGCCGCCAACAGCCAGCCGCCGCGCCACCCCTTGAAGCGGGTGCAAGACATCATGAATGTCGGCGCCATCACCGTACCGGAAGACGCCACCGTGGCCCAGGCCTGGGGCGTGTTGGCGGCGCACCAATTGGGCCAGGCGCCGGTGGTGGACGCGGCAGGCGTGCTGGTGGGCCTGCTCACGCGTGCCGAACTGATGCGCCCGGACCGCCTGCCCGGCCCCGGCGCACATGCCCTGGTCTGGCAGGCGCTGCTGCTGCAAAGTGTGGCCGACCTCATGTGGACGCCGGTGCCCAGCGTGGCGCCCGACACGGACATCCGCCGCCTCGCCCGCGTGCTGCTGGACACGGGCCTGCCCGGTCTGCCAGTGGTGGACGAGCAGGGCCGGGTGCTGGCTTTTGTCTCGCGCACCGACATCCTGCAGGCCGTGGTGGCCGATCCGCCGCTGGACCTGTGGACCTGAACGAAGCGGGTTCCTGGTTCAGTTGTTGGTAAAGGCGCTGAACGGGCCGCTCAGGCTGCTGCCGCCGCCCACGGCGCGGCCTTCGATGAGGGTGAAGACGCTGCGGCCAAAGTAGAAGGGCAGGCCCCAGTCAAAGATCGGGCTCGGTGCCAGCGCATTCACCGGCGCTTCAATCGGCGCCGACAGGTTGTTGTAGGCATAGCTGCTGCTCGATTGGGGCGCGCCAAACAGGTTGATGGCGTTGGCCACCTGAAAGGCCACCGGGGCCTGCGCACCGCCCAGCAGCGGCAGCATGGCGTTCTGGTTGAGCATTGCGGACGGACAGTAAAAATCGGTGTAGCCGGGGCTGCACAGGGGGATGCTTGCATCGTCAAAATAAATGCCGTTGGAGCCGCTGTCAAAAATGCCCTGGCTGTAGCTGCGGCCCTTGTAGGTGGTGGTGAAAAACGCGCCGGTGGGGTTCATCTGCACCACGTTGGCCGCGCCGAGCTGGTTGTTGGCCTGCGTGCCCACCCCGAAAATCAGAAAGCCCTGTGCGCGCATCGCCCCGGTGGCCGCCAGTGCGGGCAGCTGAATCACCACGCCATTGCGGTTGACAGAGGTGAACAGGCTCACCGGGTTTTGCACCTGTTGGCTGGCACTGGGGTAGCTGCTGCGTGTGAGCTCGCAGCCATCCACCGGCGGCGTGCAGCCAAAGTAGACCTGGCGGTCATTGGCAAACAGGCCCACGCCCAGGATGCCATTGGCCGACAGCAACTCGGTGTTGGCCACCGGCGGGCTGGCGGGCGCATCGCTGGCAGCCGAGAGCAGGGGCGCACCACCACAGGTGGCTGGCACCGGTGCGTAGTTCACATCCATCAACTGGATGGGCAAGGACGGGGCGCGCTCACCCGCTATTTCCACATCGGCCAGCCTGACCGTGCCCCAGGCCAGGGTGTTGAGAAAATGCGCGCATTCCGAGATGCTGCTGCTGGCGCCCACGCTTTGCGGCGGCAGCGTCACCAAGGGGCTGACCTGGCTGGCAAACAGGCGCAGGCCGCTGGAGCCGGTGTCGAGCAGCACGTGGTCAATGCTGGCGCAGGTGCGGGTGCCGGGTGTGCAGACGGTGACGGTCACGTAGGGAATGTTGATGTTGTTGCCGGGGCCGGACTCCACTGCAACAGCCGCCACATTGCTGTCGGCCAGCGTGGCGGGGCTGGCTGGAAATCCCACCGCCACGCCCTTGCTGCCACTGCCGCCACCACCGCCGCAGGCCACCAGCACCAGGGCCAGCGCCATAGCGCCAAGCAGGGCTTTGGCAGGTGCCAGCAAGCAGCGGTCACCCGGCGCTGCCACTAGCGGATGTCCTGTGCCGTCCACGCGGCGGGCAATTGGGCGGGCAGCCAGGCGCGGCCGCTGAAGGCGCGCATCATGCCGCCGGACTCCACCACCAGGGCTGCGCTGTGCACGTTCACCCCATGCTTTTGCTGGTGCACGCCATCGTTGTAGGCCGTGTAGTGCGCACCCAGCAAGCGCTTGAAGTCGGGCAGCACCGGGCCGTCCCAGGCCACGGCGAACACCATTCCTTGCGCATTCACATACTGCCGCACGGTGACACCATTGGAGAGGGTTTGCGTATGCAGCACCGCAGCCGCCAGCGTGCTCTGGCTGCTGCTGGCGCCCCAGGCCTGCTGGTCCGCCTGTACCGAAGCCAGGTCACCGCCCAGGCTGGCCTGGCAGGGCAGGCCCGCCAGCAGGCCCAGCCCGGCACAGGCCAGCGCGGCAGCCGTGCGCATACGGCAGGCAAAGGATGGAAAAAGGATGGAAGGCATAGCAGGATGGGGAGTGGAAATGAGGGTAACAGCAAGCGGGCGCGCGCCAGCCATCGGTCTGGTGCTTAGTTGATAAATGCGTACAAGGGGCCTTGCGCAGTGCCCGCACCAGTGTTCACGCTGCGGCTTTCGATGACGGTGAAGACGGTGCGCCCAAAGAAAAAGGGCAGACCCCAATCAAAGCTTTGGCCGCTACCCGGGCCGCCCAGGTTGTTGAACGCCAGATTGCTGCCCGGCGCAAACAACTGGGTGGCATTGCTGATGGAAAAAGGCACCTGAATGCCCGACGCGGCCAATGCCATGGTGGCTGACAGTTGGCGCGTATTGGCCGGGCAATAGAAACCGGGTGCCGTGCTGCCACAGGCGTCCATCGTCACGGCGGCGTCGCCGAAAAACAGGCCATTGGAGCCGCTGTCGATAAAGCTGTGCGGCAGGCTTGTGCCCTGGTAGGTGGTGGTAAAAAACCCGGTGGCGGGGTCCACAGGAATGATGTGGGCCGCACCGAGCTGGTTGTTGGCCTGCGTGCCCACGCCAAAGACCAGGTAGCCCTGCGCCACACTGGCGCCCTGGCTGGGCAGCACCGGCAGCTGGATGGCAACCCCGTTGTTGTCCACAGGGAACAGGCCCACCGGGTTCTGCACCTCTTCACTGACTTGCGGGCTGAACTGGCAGGCCACTGTCGCCGCCGGGCAGTCGAAATAAGCCTGGCTGTCATGGCCAAACAGGCCCACCCCCAGAATGCCATTGGCGTGCAGCGCCAGCGTGTCGGCGCCGGATGTGCTGGCCACCAGGGGCGCGCTGCCACAGGCAGCAGGCAGGGTGGCCGGGTCTTGCTCCATCAGCTGGATCGGCACCGACACAGCCCGCTCGCCACCCAGCACCACATCGGCCAGGTACACGCCGCCCCAGGCCACCATGCTCAGGAACTGCGCGCATTCAGAAATGGTGTGGCTGCCGTTGGCACTCTGCGCTGGCAGCGCCAGCGCGGGTGCGGCCTGCAACTGGCTGGCAAACAGGCGCAGCCCGGTGGAGCCGGTGTCGAGCAGCACCTTGTATATGGTCTTGCACTGGTTGCTGCCAGGCTGGCACACGGTGACCGACACATAGGGCATGTTGGCGTTGCGTCCGGGGCCGGACTGCACCAGTACGGGCACCACATTGGCGTCACTGAGTTGGGCCACGCTGGCCGGAAAAGGGGCCAGGGTGCTGACTGTGGCATTGCTGCTGTTGGCGCTGCCACCACCACCGCAAGCCGTCAGGCTGCCCAGGCCCATCAGGGCCATCGCGAATGCGCCGCACCACACCCGCGCGAGTCTTCCATGCATGTGGGAAATTCCATGTATCAGAGGCGCAGGTCCGGCTGTGCGCTAGCCGTTGTTGAGAGGCCTCTGGCGTGTCTCCCTGCGCAAATTGTGGCGACGCACTGAAAAGCAGAAGCCAAAAAAAAGCCCGGAAAACCGGGCCTTTTGTGCAGATGACGTGTCGGGAATCCGGGCTATTTCACCCACTGGTTGAGCTGGATGATGGGCATCAGCACCGCCAGCACAATCAGCATCACCACCAGCCCCATGGCCACGATCAACAGGGGCTCCAGCACCGTGGCCAGGTGCATGGCGCGGCGCTGCACCTCGGTGCTGAGCTGCTTCGCTGCGCGGTCCAGCATGGAGGGCAACTGCCCGGTCTGCTCACCCAGGCGCGCAAACATTGACAGCAGCCCCGGAAAGCGCTTCTTTTGCGCCAGTGCGGCGGCCAGTGGCGCACCTTCGCGCACCAGCACCAGCGCGTCCAGCGCATCGCGCTTGAGGGCCTGGTTGCTCAGGGTCTGCGCTGCGGCCTGCAGGGCCTGCAGGATCGGCACCCCGGCCGCACTCAGCATCGACAAGGTGCCTGCAAAGCGCGCCGCGTTGTAGCCGCGTGCGAGCTTGCCCACCAGCGGCAGGTTCAGCCAGGCCGCGTCCCAACGCTGGCGCAAGGCCGGGCTTTTCAGGGCCTGCCACAGCACGGCGCTGCCAGCGGCCAACAAAAGCGCCACCAGCCAGCCGTAGCCGCGCACAAAGTCGCTGATGGCCATCATGGCCACCGTCAAAAACGGCAGTGCGTGCTTGCTGCCGGCAAACACATGGGCCACCTGCGGCACCACATAGCCCACCAGAAACAGCACGATCACCACCGCCACCAGCGAGACGATGGCCGGGTACAGAGCCGCCCCAATCAGCTTGGCGCGCAGCAGCTGGCGCTCCTCCAGGTCATCGGCCAGACGCACCAGCACCAGCGCCAGATGGCCGCTTTGCTCACCCGCGCCCACCACCGCCACATAGATGTCGGCAAACTCCAGAGGGTGCTGCTCCAGCGCGCGGGCAAAGCTGGTGCCGCCGTTGACGGAGGCACGCAGCGCGGCATTCAGGTTGCGCAGCGGCTCGGTCTCGGCCTCGTCGGCCAGTGAGCCCAGGGCCTGCTCCAGCGGCAGGCCGCAGGCCACCAGCTCGGCGAGCTGGCGCGTCCAGATTGCCAGCGCATGGCTGTTGAGCACGCGTGCATGCCACAGGCTGGTGCTGCCCGCGGCCTCGCCCGCTGCGCGCCCGGAGAGCACCTGCACCGAGAGCGGAATGAAGGCCTGTGCGCGCAGCTGCGTGCGGGCCGCTTTGGCACTGTCGGCCTCCAGCGTGCCCTTGCGGGTTTGCCCCTGGTCGTCCAGGGCGGTGAAGGAATAGGCGGGCATGGCGTAGACCTTATCACGAAGCCCTTTTCATTTCGGCGCCTCAGGCCGGTGACAATGGCGCATGCCTGTGACCCCATCGCCCCGCTATGCCGCCATCGATATGCTGCGTGGCCTGGCCATGGTGTGGATGACGCTGTTCCACTTCAGCTTTGACCTGCAGCACTTTGGGCTTTTGCAGGCCAACTTCTACGGCGATCCGGTCTGGACCGTTCAACGCACGGCCATCGTCAGCCTGTTTGTGTTCTGCGCGGGCCTGGGCCAGGCCACGGCCGTGCAACAGGGCCAGAGCTGGGGGCGTTTCGGCAAGCGCTGGGGCCAGATCGCGCTGTGCGCGCTGGCCGTCAGCGTGGCCTCGTTCTGGATGTTTCCCAATGGCTATATTTATTTCGGCATCCTGCATGGCATGGCCGTGATGTTGATTTTGGCGCGCTTGCTGGCAGTTACGTCCTGGGGTGGCGGCTGGCGCCTGTGGCTGCTGGGTGCCGTGGCCCTGCTGTTGCCAGGCCTGGCCGTGCAGGCCCACACGCTGTGGCCGGGGCTGGATTTTTTGAATGAAAAAGTCTGGAACTGGCTGGGCCTGATCAGCCGCAAGCCCATCACCGAAGACTACGCGCCGCTGTTCCCCTGGCTGGGTGTGATGTGCTGGGGCCTGGCCACCGGGCAGTGGTTGTTGCACCGCCATGCCGCTGCGCTGGAGCAGGCCGGCCAGCGCCTGGTGCGGGGTGTGATGGCCGCGCCCCTGCGTGGCTTGGCCTTCATGGGGCGCTGGAGCCTGAGCTATTACATGCTGCACCAGCCGCTGCTGATCGGTGCCTTGGGCGTGTGGGTCTGGTTGCGCACCATCTGACTGGCCACGCCCGCTTGCCCGGCGTATCTTGCGGGTATGGAAGCCATTGCAAGGAAAAACCATGGGCACGCTCTTCGTCGTTTTGATACTGCTGGTTCCGGTGCTGGCGGTCTTTCTATGGTGGAAGGTTTACAACACACCGGATGGCGAGCGCTATTTGAAAATGCGCAGGCAGGGACCGTTTCTTCCGTCCGGAGTCGAGGGTAGCAAGGACGTCCGTTCTGAGGATCCGGCTAAACAATAGGCTCTGTGCTGCACTTCGCGTATGCCCTTGTGGTGGGCAGGATTGCCGCGGAAACTGACCTTGCACGCGTGGCTTTTGTGGTTGCCGCTGACGCCGGGGTGCATGTTTGGCGCGCAGGGACTGAATACCATTGGCATACCAGACATGCTGGCAGACGCAGGACGGCGTGGCGCTCAGCGCCGGTAGGTAAAGGAGGAGCCCCGCAGGGGCGGGGGACACGGACGGCGCTGAGTGCCACGTCGGCCTGTGTCTCGCGTGTCTTTGACTTCAATGCACAAGACCGCAACCAGCCCAAACATGAAATGCCCAAGCAACCCAACCCCGCTAATCCCGCGTCACCCTAAGCAACTCCTCCGGCGACGTAAGCCCCGACTGCACCAGCCGCGCGCCGTCGTCGCGCATCAGCACCATGCCGGCCTGCAGTGCGGCGGTGCGCAGTTCGGCGTCGGAGGCGCGGCGGTGGATCAGGGCGCGCTGGGTGTCGTCGGTGACGAGTAATTCAAAAATGCCGGTGCGGCCTTGGTAGCCGGTGTGCGAACACTGGTCGCAGCCGGCGCCATGTCAATTGGTGCAGAGCTTTCGCACCAGGCGCTGGGCCAGCACGCCCAGTAAACTCGAGCTCAAAAGAAACGGCTCCACCCCCATGTCGATCAGGCGTGTGACGGCGCTGGCGGCGTCGTTGGTGTGCAGGGTGGCCAGCACCAGGTGGCCGGTGAGCGAGGCCTGGATGGCGATGTGGGCGGTCTCGAAATCGCGGATCTCGCCGATCATGATCACGTCCGGGTCCTGGCGCAGGATGGCGCGCAGGGCTTTGGCAAAGGTCAAATCGATCTTGGCGTTCACCTGCGTCTGGCCGACGCCAGTGAGCTCGTACTCGATCGGGTCTTCCACCGTCATGATGTTGCTGCGGCTGGCGTCCAGGCGGCTCAGGGCCGCATACAACGTGGTGGTCTTGCCCGAACCGGTGGGGCCGGTCACCAGGATGATGCCGTGAGGTTGCGCAATCAGCGCCTCCATGCGCTGCAGGATGTCGCCTTGCATGCCCACCGATTCGAGGTCGAGTGCGCCCTGGCTCTTGTCCAGCAGGCGCAGCACGGCGCGCTCGCCGTGCGCGCTGGGCAAGGTGCTCACGCGCACGTCCATGGCGCGCGTGCCGATGCGCAGCGAGATGCGCCCGTCCTGCGGCAGGCGGCGCTCCGAGATGTCGAGCTGCGCCATGATTTTCAGGCGGCTGATGAGCGCGGCGTGCAGCGCCCGGTTGGGTTGCACCACCTCACGCAGCGTGCCGTCGACGCGAAAGCGCACGCTGCTGTGGCGCTCATAGGGTTCGATATGGATGTCACTCGCACCATCGCGCGCGGCCTGCGTCAGGAGCGCGTTGAGCATGCGGATGATGGGCGCATCGCCCGCGCTCTCCAGCAGGTCTTCCACGGCGGGCAGCTCCTGCATCATGCGCGACAGGTCGGCGTCGCTCTGCACCTCGCTCACCACCGAGGCGGCACTCGACTCGCCCTTGGCATAGGCGGCGCTGATGCGCTGCTGCAGTGCATCGGCACTGAGCAGCTCGACCTGGTGCGCCGGAAATTTGCGCAGGGTTTCGCTGATGCCGCCCGGCGGCGTGGCCGCATGCAGCCACAGGGTGAGCGTGTCGCCGTCCTGCTCCAGCAGCAGCTGCTGGTTGCGGGCGAAGGCGTAGGGCAGGGGGTAGCGTGAGGCCATGCGCAGCGGGCTTATTTGATCGCCGGCAGCACCGAGGGCGCCTGCAAGGGTTCTGCAGGCGGCACATCAGGTGCGGCGGACGGGGCCTTGGCTTTCGCGGGCGGCGCCTCGGGCATGACGGGTGCGCCGTTGATGGGCATCACGCTGCTTGGTAATGGTTGGGCCACCTGCTGCACGCTGCGCATCTGCTCGTAGCGGCTGTTGGAGAGGCCGTCGCTGGCGCCGCTGTCGCGGATCACCACAGGGCGCAAAAACACCATCAGGTTGGTCTTGCTGCGGCTGCGCGATTCGCTGCGGAACAGCGCGCCCAGAATCGGGATGTCGGCCAGGCCCGGCACGCGGTCGTTGTTGCCGGAATAGGTGTCCTGCAGCAGCCCGCCCAGTACCACGATGGAGCCGTCGTCCACCAGCACATTGGACTCGATGGAGCGCTTGTTGGTGATCAGCCCGGCCGCCGAATTGAGGCTGGAGGCCTGCACGGTGGAGACCTCCTGGAAGATGGCCAGCTTGACGGTGCCGTTCTCGCTGATCTGCGGTTTGACGCGCAGGGTCAGGCCCACGTCCTTGCGCTCGATGGTCTGAAAGGGGTTGACCGAGCCGGTGCCACCCGCGTTCGCGTTGGTGTACTGGCCGGTGACAAAGGGCACGTTCTGGCCGATGACGATCTTGGCCTCTTCGTTGTCCAGCGTCAGCAGGTTGGGTGTGGAGAGGATGTTGCCGTCGCCGTTCTGCTCCAGAAAGCGCGCCAGAAAGCCCAGTGTGTAGACACCGTTGTTCTGGATGGCAGCCCCCACATTCAGGCCCGCCGCGGGGCTGACCGTACCGGCCGCAGCACCCGCAGCCAGCGCAATGATGTTCTTGCCGCCGCTGCCGAAGTTGGTGCCCAGGAGGCCAATGGTGGAGTCCCCCGCTTTGCCGATGGGCCCCTGCCACTGGATGCCGAATTCGGCCGCGCGATCGGCATTCACCTCGGCAATCAGGCTTTCCACAAACACCTGGGCGCGGCGGCCGTCGAGCTGGTCGATGACGGCGCGCAGCTGCCGGTACTGCGGGTCGGGCGCGGTGATGATGAGCGCGTTGGTGGCCACATCGGCCTGGATCTGGCCGCCGCCGCTGGCGGCCTGCGTTGCGGGTGCGGCGCCTGCCGTGGTACTGGCCACGTTGCTGCGCACCTCGCCCGACATGACACCGCGCAGGGTCGCGGCGAGCTTGGTGGCGTCGGCATTCTTGAGCATCACCACATGGATGTTGCCGGTGGCGCTGTCGCCCTGCACGGTGGGCTGGTCCAGCCGCGCCACCAGCGATTTGACCAGCGAGACGCGCGCCGGGTGGGCCGCGCGCACGATCAGCGCATTGCTGCGCGGCTCGGCAATGATGGTGGTCTTGAAGCTGCTGTCGGCCTGCCCCGCCGCCGGGGCGGCGGCAGCAGCCCCGCTGTCCACCAGCCGCAGCACCAGGGGCGCGAGGTCGCTGGCAATGGCGTATTTGAGCGGCAATATCTCCAGGTCGCTGCCATTGGCCACGTCGCTGGCGGCAATGATGCGGGCAATGCGCTGCAGGTTGTCGGCGTAGTCGGTGATGACCAGCGAGTTGTTGCCGGGGTTGACGTTGATGACGTTGTTGGGGCTGATCAAGGGGCGCAGCACCGGCAGCAGGTTGGCCGCGCTCTCGAAGTTGAGCTTGAAGATTTGCGTGATGATCTGGTTTCCCATGGCGCCGCTCTTGCTGCCTGCATCGGCACTCACGGCACCGCTTTGCAGCTTGGCCTCGGCCTCGGGCACCACCTTGTCGAGCCCGGCCGACTCCACCACGGTAAAGCCCTGCAGGCGCAGCGCCGCCAGAAACTGGTTGTAGGCCCGCGCAGGGGCCATGGGCTGGTCGCTGGTCAGCGTGATGGTGCCCTTGACGCGCGGGTCCACCACCACCTGGCGCCCGGTCATGCTGGACATGGCGCGGGCCACGGCGTCGATCTCGGCATTCACAAAATTCAGCGTGACCGGTGCGCCGCGCGCGGGGGCCGGGCCGACCGGGCTGGCCGGAGTGGCGGGTGCAACCGGTGCGGCCGGCGTGGTCTGAGCCGCGGCCAGGCCAAAGGCCAGCACCAGAGCTGCGGCCAGGAGGGTCGTGCGCAGCGGCTGGCCGGTGCGGAGGAGGGGCAATGGATGTTGCATTAGGCTAGCCCAGGGTAATGACGGACCGCGCGCCATCGCGCCGCCCCATGATGTTGAGGAGGTTGGAGAGTTCGGCTTCATGGGCGGCATCGGCCCGCGCCTCGCCGACAAAGCGCAGGTGGGAGGCCGTCCAGCGCCCCGTTCCCTGCAATTGCAGGCTGCCTTCCACGGTGCGCAGGTCCAGGCTGGGTTGCTCGCCGCCTTGCAGCAACAGGCGGTAGCTGCCCAGCGGGCGCAGGGTCGACAGTCGGGAACTCAGGCCGGGCATCTCCAGGCTCAGCGTGCCTTCCACGTTCACGCGGTCCACTGTAGAGACCAGCGTGAGGCCCGGTGTCTGCAGCCGCAGCGGGCCTTGCAGCTGCACCGTGTTCCAGGGCGTGCCCAGGCCCGCCAGCACGGCGCTGGGCCAGGTGGATTCACCGGCCAGCAACTGCAGGCGCCAGCCGCGCAGGCCCGGCGTGAGGGTGAGCCGGTGCGCAAGCGCGGTGCAGCAGTCGGCCTGCAGGGCCAGGTGCAGGCCGTCCAGGCCCAGCGCCAGGTCCCACTGCACCCGCCCGGGCAAGCGCGCACCGTCGCTGCTGCCTGCACCACCGCCCAAACCCAATTGGGCCGAGCCATGCCAGACCGTGCCACGGCTGTCACCCAAGACCACGCGGCCGTTGGTGGCGGCATAGGCGGCCTGCTGCACCCAGAGGGCAGGGGCATAGGCCAGCAGAGCCCCCAGCACGCCCGCCAAAGCACCCGCGCAGGCCCAGGCCCAGACGCCATGGCTGGCACTTTTGGGCAAGGGGTTAACAGAGCGGGCCATGGGTGCTGCGCTGGCGCTCAGGGCGCGCCAGGTGTGGGGCTGGGCAGGCGATAGAGCAGGGTGCCGCTCCAGCGCGCCTCGTTGGCGCTGCGCTGCAGATGCGCCTCCGCCGGGCTCTGGCCCGCGGCCGCACTGCCGCTCAGCCAGGGTGCCAGATCAGGCGCGCTGACCTGCACCAGGGTGATGGTGGCCTGTGTGCCGGCCACTTGCAAAGTGGCGCCCTTGCCCAAGGCGACAGTGGCACTTTGCAAGGCCTTCAAGGTGTCCTGGGGGGCGGCCGCTGGTTTGGCCTGTAGCGCTTGGGCGCGCTGCTGCAACGCCTGCATGCGCTCCACCTGCCGGGCCAGGGCGACGCTTTGCGCATCGGCGCCCCGGAGTGTGCGCAGTGCAGGTGCCAGGCCCACGCTCCAGACCAGCCCGGCTGCCAGCACGACTGCCGCCAGCTGCAGCCCGCGCTGCTCGCGCAGGCCCAGCGCGGCCCAGCGGGTTTTGATTTGCCGTTGCCAGGCCATCAGCGAGCCTCCCGGGTGACCAGCAGCAACCCGTCCTGCAGTTGCGCGCGCAGGCCGCGGGCGGCCAGCGCGCCGAGCAGTGGTTGCTCGGCTGCAGCGTCCAGCCCGCTGAAGCGCAGGCGCAGCTGCTGGTCGCTCACGTCCAGAGCCGAGAGGGCCAGGCCCTGGGGCGCCTGCGCGGCGATGGTGGACAGCACGCGCGCCACATCGGTGTCAGAGCCCTGGCCGCGCGCGCGCGCCAGGTCGTCCACGGCGCGCTGCATCTGCAGCGGCGCATCGATCACCAGACGCACCTCCGGAAAGCTTTGCTGCAACACGGCCTGAATGGTGTCGCGCTGGGCCTGCAAGGCGCGTCGCTGCTGCCAGGCCAGCGCGTTGACCGCCACCAGCTGCACCAGCACCAGGGCCAGCAGGCCCCAGCGCAAAGGGCGCCAGGCCGGGGCATGCAGGACTTGCTGCAAGGCGCCCAGCACGCGCTTTTGCAAACGGTTGCCGGGTGAGGCGCTGAGCTCCAGCTGCGCCAGGTTCCAGGGTGATTGGGCTGCATTCAACAAGCGCTGGGCGCGCGTCTGCAGCGTGACCTGGTTGCCAAAACTGCTTTGCGCCAAGGCCATCACGGCCGGTTCCGCAAACACCTCCAGACCAGTCTCGGCTTGCGCCAGCCCTGCGGTGGCAGGCAGCAGCGGCAGCAGGCTCACACCCTGGGCACTGCAGAGCAGCAGCTGGGCGGGCTCCATGTCGGCGCTGACCCAGGCGCTGGCGGTGCCGCCCGTGCTGGGGGTGCTGGGCGTGCATTCGGCCACGATGCGGCCCACTGCATGGCCCGCCGCCTCCAGGGCCTGCAGGCTGGCCTGCAGCCAGGAGCGGCTGCACACCGCCACCCAGGCCTCAAGGCTGTCGCCACTGCCTGCAGCGGGGTCGGAAAAGACGGCGAAATGCAGCTGTTCGGGCTCGTCCAGCAGTTGCTCTTCCAGCACGCCGGCCAGCACGCCGCGCACCCGCGCGGCATCGCTGCGCCCGGGCAGGATGCTGCGCAACACGCGCTCGGGCAGCGCAATGCGGTGCCAGGACAGCGCGCGCGCAGGCACCACAGCCACCACGTCTGCCCCGCGCGGGCCCTGTGCGGGCAGCAAAGCGGCAGGCGCACGGCCCTGCGCGACGGGCTGCTGGTCGCCAAGTGTCTGCACGTAGTCGTATTCGGCTGCGGGGCCGGACAGTGCCAGGGGGAGTGTGAGAATCAGGGTGGGCATGGGCTTGGATGTGCACTCATTGTAGGGAGCCCTTGGCGGTGGACGGTGAGGCGGTCGTTGAAGCGCCAGTTGATGTGGCCAGGGGGGCGGCGCTCAGTGCCTCGCGCTGACGCCAGACCACCCGGGCCTGGCCCGCGCTGCGCTCCACCAGGGAGACTTCCTGCACCACGCTCTCACCCAGGCGCAAGCGCCCGCGCACGGCAAAGAAGTGGCTGCCCACGCTGAAGTTGTTGGGGTCGGGTGCCAAGGGCTGGTCGGCTGTGATGCCTGCCGCCTTGAAGGCCTCGGCCAGGATCTTGAAATGCGCCGTGGTGCGTTGCGTCACCATTTGCTGGGCGCGTGCCAGGTCCAGGCCGGGCAGCGCGGCGTAAAGGGTCTCGGCCCCTGCGGTGTTGAGGTTGAGCGGCGTGGCCTGCGGCAGCAGCGTGGCATAGGCGGACAGTGCCCGCACCGTGCTGCCGGGCAGGCCCAGCCAGACCAGCTGGTCCAGGCGCATGGGTTTGAGCGGCGCGCCGGGCAGCGCGGCGTCGCTGGCCAGCAGGCCGTCCACCAGCAGATCCAGCTGGCTGCGTGGCAGCTTCAGCAGGGTGAAGAGGCGGCCAAAGGCCTGCACGGAAGCTGTGTTGGCTTTGCCTGCCTGCACCAGGTTGCGCACGTTCAACAGGCCCTGCTGGTCACTGATCTGGCCGGACAAAAAAGCCTCCATGGCGTCGTCGGTGTTGCCCGCATCCAATGCCAGAAAGCTCGACAGGCGGGCCTCCTGCAAGGGCAGGGCCCAGGGCTCGGAGAGGTGGTCCACCTCGCCGTTGCGCGCATCCTCCTGCAGGATGAGGCGAGCCCAGTCGAGCGCGCCATTGAGCACCCACTGCATTTGCAGGCGGCTGCGCTCGGCGGCCTCGATTTCCACACTGCGCCACTGTTGCCACAGCGCGGCAGAGGCAAAGGTGGCCACCAGGGTCACGGTCAGCATGGCGGTCAGCAGGGCCACGCCGCGTTGGCGCAGGCGCTTCATGTCTTGGCCCCCACGGCCGTGGGCCGGATCCAGTCGCGCGTGAGCGTGCCCACCAGTGGCTGGCCAGCGGGCAGGCTCAGCTGCAGGCGCACGCCGTCGGGGATGAGGGCTGCGGCCTCGCTGCTGGAGGCCGGGTTGCTCCAGGCATCCCCCCGGTAGTAAAAAATTTGCCAGTCCGTCAGCGGCAGGATGCTGACCTGGCGCGCACGGCTGCTGCCAACAGGGTTGCGTGCAGGGCTTTGTGCCCAGATGGCCGCCTGCAGCCAGGCTTCCTGCAAGGCGGCGCGCGTTTGCAGCACCGGCGACTGCCAGCGCAACCAGGCCTTGTGGCCCTGGTCTTCCCCCAGCGTCCAGGCCACCACACGCAGGCCGGTGGCAGTTTCGGCAGTGCCGCTGGCGCTTGCAGCGGTGCTGGTGCTGCTCAAGCGCGTGATGCGCAGCACCTGGCCGTTCCAGTCCAGCGGCGCGGGTTGTTCGTTCGCGGCGGCTGGATTGGCCACGGCCGCAGCGCTGGGGCTTGGTGCAGCGGCAGTGCCCGGACCTGCCAGGTCGGTGGCCATGGCATCGAGGTCTGCGCCCCACTGTGCCAACCCATTGCGCAGGGCCTGCAGCGCATCGGCGCGGGCCTGGGTCTGGCTCTGGGCGCGGCCCATGGCGTCGAGCCCCTGCCAGCTCATCAGGCTGAGCAGGGCCATCACCACCAGCGCCACCAGCAGTTCCACCAGCGTGAAGCCTCGCTGCGGGCGCCGGTTGGAGCGGATGGGGGCGCGGGCCATCAGTTGCGCCCCATCACGGTGGTGAGCTGGAACAGCGGCTCGGCGTTTTTGAAGACCCGGGCATCCACGCGCAGGAAGTTGGGGTTGGGCGTGGGCCGCACCGTGGTTTGCAGCTGCAGCGGTTCACCGGCCTGCTCACAGCTGGCGCTGCTGTCACCCACACCCGGCATCTGGCGTGCCAGGCGCAGCTTGATGAGTTCGTTCTCGGCACACAGCTGCGCCAGCAGCACGTCCGACTGGCGCTCTGCATTGCGCCCCAGCGAAGCTGTGGCCTTCAGGCCCGCGCCCAGCGCGATGGCCACAATGCCCAGCGCCACCAGCACCTCGATCAGGGTGAAGCCGCGGGCTGTGGGGCGCGTGCTGCGGTGGCTCATGGGGATACGGGGGCAGGGTTGGCAGCACTGGTTGCGGCGGCTTCGCCCATTTGCACGCCAAAGGGATGCAGGCCGTCGGTGGCTACGCGCCAGGCCACTGCGCCTTGCTGCCGGTTGCCCAGGCTCACGGACTGTGCTGCGATGATGGGTTCCGGGCCCAGTTCCAGGCGGCTGCCGGTTGCGGCGGTGGTGTTGGCATCGAGCCAGTTGCCGGGCAAGGTGCCTGCGGGCAGGCCATCAAACACAAAGCCCTGCGGGGTGCTGCGCCAGACCACAGCGACACCGCGCGTGCGCGACTGGGCACGGGCGGACTCCAGCAGTGCAGCCAGGCGCTGGGCTTCGCGCTCGGTGCTGGTTTGTGCGCTGTCACGCAGCGAGAAGGCCACACCGGCACTGGCAATGGCGATGATGCTGAGCACCACCAGCAACTCGATCAGCGTGAAGCCACGCAGGCCTCTGGCGTGGGGCCGGGGCGGGAAGGCGTTACTGCCAGCTGCCAATATCGGCATCTTTGCCTTCGCCACCGGGCTTGCCATCGGCGCCCAGCGACAGCACATCCACCTCGCCTTTCAGGCCGGGGTTGAGGTACTGGTAGCTGCCGCCCCAGGGGTCGGTGGGCAGCTTGTCGAGGTAGGGTTTCCAGTTGGGCGGAACCGGGTCCACCGTGGGCTTGGCCACCAGCGCCTGCAGGCCCTGCGCGCCGGTGGGGTAGCGCTGGTTGTCAAGCTTGTAGAGCTTGAGGGCCTGCATCAGATTGCCCACATCGGTCTTGGCGGCGGTGACGCGGGCGTCGTCGGCGCGGTCCAGCACGTTGGGCACGATCAGCGCGGCCAGCACGCCAATGATGACCAGAACCACCATCAGCTCGATCAGGGTAAAGCCCCGTTGGATGCGGCGTGAAGAAGAGACAACTAAATTCATGAGAGATACCCAGTGCGATTCATGCGACACCATGATAATCGCGAACATGCAAACCACCCACCACAAAGCCTGGATGCCCCGCCTGTCGGCCTTTGGTGTGGGTCTGCTGCTGGCGGGTAGTGGGGTGTTCTGGGTGCTGCGCTGGCCTGCGTCTGCATCCGCACCCGCCTTGCCGGTGGCCGACTCCGCCGAGGAAATGCCTGCCGCCGACGCGCCTGCCATGGCCCGCTTGTTGGGTGCAGCTGCCACGGCCAGCGACACTGCAACGGCGCCAGCCGCGCCCGACGCCAGCAGCCGTTTTCGCCTGATGGGCGTGGTGGCCTTGGGCGCGGGCAAGGGCGTGGCCCTGCTTTCCATCGACGGCCAGGCCGCCAGGCCCTACCGCGTGGGCAGCCAGTTGGAGGCAGGCTGGGTGCTGCAGTCGGTGCAGGCGCGCAGCGTGGCCCTGGGGCCGGATGCGAGCGGGCCGGTGGGCCTGCGGCTGGAGCTGCCAGGGCGCCAACCCTGATGGCACGCTCCCTGCAATAGCATTGCGGCATGCAAACTGTCCCCCACGCCAAACCCGCCGCCCCGAAGTTCACTTTTGACTGGTTCATGAAAGGCATGGTGCTGGTGGTGGCGCTGGCCTTTGTGTGGCCCGCGCCAGGCGCACAAGGCGGATTCCTGCACCCCGAGTTGCTCAACAAACTGGGCATTGCGCTGGTGTTCTTTTTGAATGGCCTGGGCCTGCCACTGGCCGCGCTGCGCGAAGGGGTGTCGCGCTGGCGCGTGCACCTGCTGATACAGCTCAGCACTTTTCTGGTGTTCCCGCTGCTGGGCCTGTTGCTGCTGAAGCTCAGCGACGGCTGGATGGCGCCGGATCTGCAGTTGGGCTTTTTCTACCTCTGCGCACTGCCGTCCACCGTGTCATCGTCCGTGGCCCTGACGGCGGCCGCGCGGGGCAATGTGCCGGTGGCGCTGTTCAACGCCACGCTCTCCAGCCTCTTGGGTGTGGTGCTCACGCCGCTGTGGATGGCCTGGGCCATGGGCCACGAAGGCAGCGCCTTTGACGTGGGGCCGGTGGTGGTCAACCTGCTGCTGTGGGTGGTGTTGCCGCTGGTGGCGGGGCAGATGGCCCGGCCGCTCTTGCGCCAATGGGCTGCGCGCCACAAGGCCCGGCTGCAAATCGTCGACCGGCTGACCATTTTGATGCTGGTCTACACCTCGTTCAGCGACTCGGTGCAGCAGGGTGTGTGGCACAGCTACGGCTGGACGGTGCTCGTGCAAAGCGTGCTGGTGGGCAGCCTGCTCTTTGCAGTGGTGCTGGCGCTGACGAACCAGCTATCCACCCGCATGGGCCTGGACGATGGCGACCGCATTGCCGCCGTGCTGTGCGGCTCCAAGAAGACACTGGCCTCGGGCGTGCCGATGGCGCATCTGATTTTTGGTGCCAACCCGGCCCTCGGTTTGATCCTGATCCCCATCATGATCTACCACCCGCTGCAACTGGCCATCTGCGGCGTGCTCGCCCAGCACTGGGCGGCCCGACCCGATCAGTCGTCGCCCATCATCTCGGACATCTGACGCACGCGCAGGTTGGGCGGCATGTCCAGCGTGGTGCGGTCCCATTTTTCGAGGTCCAGCACCTGGTCCATGCAGTCCTGCAGCAATGCATGGGCCTGCACCGTGCTGGCCGCAATGGCCTGGTGCACGCTTGCGTCATTGGCGGGTTGGGTCAGGCAGCGTTGCTGGTAGCGGTGCAACTCGCGCAGCTTGCGCATGGCCTCGGCCAACTGGGCCGGGCAGGCACACATGTAGATCATGCCCTCTTCAATGATCTTGCCCAATTCGGCGTCGGTGAAGCGTTCTTCGTATTGCATTCTCAGTCTCCGTGCTTGGGGACAGTATGGGGCAGAAAAAAGGGACCGATTGAAAGTCGAAAAAAAGCCCCATGGGCTGGGGTTGTTGGCGGAAGCTGTGAGATTCGAACTCACGGAGGACTCACATCCTCGCCGGTTTTCAAGACCGGTGCCTTAAACCGCTCGGCCAAGCTTCCTGTGGCGCCGATTCTAACCCGCGCCCTGCAGCATGCCCCGGCTCTCGATGAAGCGCACCACGGTGTCCAGGCCGCTGAGCGTCTTCAGGTTGGTCATGACAAAAGGCTTCAGGCCCTTGGGCGTGGTGCGCATGCGGATGGTGTCGGCTTCCATCACTTGCAGGTCGGCGCCCACGTAGGGGGCGAGGTCGGTTTTGTTGATGACGAAGAGGTCGCTCTTGGTGATGCCGGGGCCGCCTTTGCGCGGGATCTTTTCACCGGCGGCCACGTCGATGACGTAGATGGTGAGGTCGGAGAGTTCGGGGCTGAAGGTGGCGGCCAGGTTGTCGCCGCCACTCTCTACAAACACGATGTCGGCATCCGGAAAATCCACCAGCATACGGTCGATGGCTTCGAGGTTGATGGAGCAGTCTTCGCGGATGGCGGTGTGCGGGCAGCCCCCGGTCTCCACGCCCATGATGCGCTCGGCGGGCAGGGCGCCGCTGACGGTCAGCAGGCGCTGGTCTTCCTTGGTGTAGATGTCGTTGGTGATGGCCACCAGATCGTATTGCTCGCGCATGGCCTTGCAGAGCATTTCGAGGATGGTGGTCTTGCCGGAGCCGACCGGCCCGCCTATGCCCACGCGCAAGGGCGGCAGCTGCTTGGTGCGGTTGGCGATGTGGTGCAGGGGGGAGGACATGCTGGGGTCTTTCTAGGAACGGAACAGACGGGAATATTGCACTTCATGCTGGCTGCTCAAAATCGCCAGCATGGGCGAAAAGGCCTGACGCGTGTCATCACCCAGCGCCAGTGCATGGTCCACGGCGGACGGGATTTCAGCGGTGAGCGCAGACAGGATGCGCTGGGCGCTGCTCTGGCCCAAGGGTACGGATTTGATGGCCGCCTGTGCCATGTTTTCGGCCCAGCCAAAGGCGTAGGCCAAGAGGCAGTCGCGCAATGCCGCACCGGTGCTGCTGGCAGCCAGTGAAAAAGCCAGCGGATAGCTTGCGTCCATGGCGGCCAGGGTGGCAATCTGTGCCGGTGTGGCGGTGGTGTGGTTCTTCAACCATTCCAGCAGGCTGCGCCCCATTTGCTCGGTCTGCGCGCGCAGCTCGCCGCTTTCGCGGGTTTGCAGCACCCAGGCGTTGAGCTCTGCAATGCGGGCGTGGTTTTCAGCGCGCCAGGCTGGAATGGCCTGGGCCACGGCCGACAAATCCGCGCGCGACAGGCTCAGGTGCAACTGGTCTACCAGCCACGCGGAGGCTTGTGCTTCGGTGCTGACGCGGCCCGAATCCACCGCCGCCTCCAGCACCTCGGAATACGAAAAGCCGCCAATGGGCAGGGCCGGTGAGGCCAGCCACATCAGCTGCATGAAGGACATGTCGTGCAGGGGCACTGGCGCGTTCTCAGTGCTTGCAATCCGGCCCGTGGCCAGGGTCGCTTGTGTGGCCATGTCCGTGGCCATGGGCCTCTTGCGCATGCGGTTCATGGCCGTGGTGTTCGTGCGCGCCGTGATCGTGATCGTGGTCATGCGCATGGCCATGGCCATGGCCGTGCCCGCCCGTCGCGTAGGCTCCGTTTTCCGGCTCGAAGGGTGCGTTCACGTCCGTCACGATGAGGTGCATGGCGCGCAACATGTCGGCCAGCACATGGTCGGGCTCGATCTGCAGGAAGTCGGGCTTGAGTTCGATGGGCACATGGCGGTTGCCCAGGTGGTAGGCCGCGCGGATCAGGTCGAACGGCGTGCCGTGCTGTGGGCAGTGGGTGATGCGCAGCACCTGCTGCGGCGCAGCCCACACCTGGATCAGCGAGCCGTCTTCGGCCAGCAGTACATCGCCGCCGCGCAGCACGGTGCCGCGCGGCAGAAACACGCCGATGGAGCGGCCGGCCGAGTCGGTGGCTTCAAAACGGCTTTTCTGGCGCAGGTCCCAGTCGAGCTCGATGGTGCTTGCGCGTTTGAGCAGCGGGGCGGCCAGGCCCCGGCCTTGGGGGATGCGTTTGCTGGTTTGAATCATGGAGGTCACTTGTCGGTTGGTGTATTCGCGGCTAAATTCGCCCGTGTTATACCTTTTAGCAAGCCAACCAACAGCGCACTTGAAGCGCAAGCCTGTTGCCAAGCCCCAAGGTCAAAACAAAAAGTACCGCTGCGCCAGCGGCAAACTCACGGCCGGCTCACAGGTCAGCAAGTGCCCGTCGGCGCGCACCGAGTAGGTTTGCGCATCGATCTCCATGGTCGGCAAGTAGCTGTTGTGCACCATGTGCTGCTTGCGCACACCGCGGATGTTTTTCACCGCGCTCACATTTTTTGCCAGACCAAAGCGCTCCTGGATACCGGCATGCATTCCGGCTTGCGACACAAAGGTCAAAGAGCCACGGGTGAGCGCCCCGCCATAGGCGCCGAACATGGGGCGGTAGTGCACGGGCTGCGGGGTCGGAATCGACGCATTGGGGTCGCCCATGGCGGCAAACGCAATGAAACCGCCTTTGAGAATCAGCGCAGGCTTGACACCAAAGAAGGCCGGTTTGTAGACCACCAGGTCCGCAAACTTGCCGACCTCGATGCTGCCCACCTCGTGGCTGATGCCGTGGGCAATGGCCGGGTTGATGGTGTATTTGGCGATATAGCGCTTGACGCGGAAGTTGTCGCTGCGCGATGTGTCGTCGCCCAGAGATCCCCGCTGCGCCTTCATCTTGTGCGCGGTCTGCC
Source organism: Comamonadaceae bacterium (assembly GCA_947374485.1). Classification (GTDB taxonomy): domain Bacteria; phylum Pseudomonadota; class Gammaproteobacteria; order Burkholderiales; family Burkholderiaceae_C; genus Allorhodoferax. The sequence goes on from CANCCF010000018.1 coordinate 41,922, forward strand.
AGGTGCGGATGATGACCTCGCCCACGCGGCCCATGGCCTGGCTGTCGCTGCTCATCATGCTGATGGC
>CANCCF010000019.1 GCA_947374485.1 Comamonadaceae bacterium
TTTCTGCCAGCGTCTCGATGGCCTCCACCAGGCTTACGCCCGAGTTGAGCAGTTGCAGCAGCTCCTGGCTGAACAGCAGCAACGGAAAGGCCTGCCCGCCGCGCGGCTTCTTCAGGCGGCTCAGCCACGAGGCCGGTGCCACGGACAGCACCTCCAGGCCCAGGTCCTGGGCTTGGCGCCGGGCATCGCCCGCGTCTGTGGCCTGCAGTGTGCGCAGGGCCACAGCGGAGCCGGGCTGCATGGATTTGATGACGAATTCCATACTCACCAGTTGACGATGTCTTCGTCTTCACCGGTGCCGCCCAGCTGCCCGTCCTTGCCGTAAGAGAACAAATCATAGTCGCCGTGGTCGCCGGGGAATTTGTAGGTGTAGTCGTGGCCCCAGGGATCTTTGGGCAGCTTCTTTTTGAGGTAAGGCCCGGCCCACTTGGCCTCGCCCGAAGGGCGCTCGTTGAGTGCGGCCAGGCCCTGTTCGCTGGCGGGGTAGTGGCCCACATCCAGGCGGTACTGGTCCAGGCTCTTCTCGAGGCTGGCGATTTGTGCGCGTGCGGTCTTGACCTCGGACTTGCCGATCTGCGAAAAGAATTTGGGCGCCACATAACCCACCAGCATGCCGATGATGACCATCACCACCAGCAGCTCCAGCAGGGTGAATCCGGACGAACGTTTGGAGGACATGGGCAGAGGTAATTTCTTATTGGGGCAACGGATGGAAGAGCGCCGGGGCAGTCTAAGTCGGGCGTGTGACACCGTCGTTACATGGGCTTGCAACATTCGGCGTGCATAGTTGCGCTTCGCACCATGCACGCACACCACGCACCTATTTACCGGCGACTTCGCTGCGCAGCGCTGCTGTGCACGGCCCTGTGCCTGGCGTGCGCTGCGCATGCCGATGTCTATGCCTTTGTTGCCGAAGACGGCAGCACGCACTACAGCGACAGCCCGACAGACCCGCGCTTTCAGCTCTTGCTGCGCGTAGCCGAACCTGCAGATGCTGCGCCCATGGCCAGCGCCCCGGCGACGGGTACGCGCGGGCCTCAGGCCTATGTGAATGAAGTGGCAGAGGCCGCGCAGAGCAGCCAGCTGGAACCCGCACTGCTGCACGCGGTGATTGCAGTGGAGTCGAACTACAACGCGCGTGCCATCTCACCCAAAGGTGCGCGCGGCCTGATGCAGCTCATGCCCGCCACAGCCCGCGCCTATGGTGTGTCTGACCCGTTCAATGCCGCGCAAAATATACAGGCCGGTGCGCAGCACCTGCGCATGCTGCTGGACCGCTTTGCCAATAACAAGGCCCTTGCGCTGGCCGCCTACAACGCGGGCGCGGGCGCTGTGCTGGCGCATGGCGGGCAGGTACCGCCCTATGCCGAGACGCGCAACTATGTACCTGCGGTGCTGCAGCGCTACCGGGAGAACCTGGCGCTCATGGCCAAAGCGCAGTAGCGCCTTGGCCCCTGTTGCGGAAACACTCAGGTAATGCTGAGCGACATGCAGTAGCCGCTGCCGCGCACTGTCTTCACCATGTGTGCGCACCCGCCCCCGGTCAGCGCCACGCGCAGGCGGCGTATGTGCACGTCCACCGTGCGCTCGTCGCCGTGGTATTGGTCGCCCCATACCTCATCGAGCAGCTGCGAGCGGCTGAACACGCGCTCGGCATGCAGCATCAGGAAGTGCAGCAGGCGGTATTCGGTGGGGCCCAGCACCAGGGCCTGCCCGCGTGCGTAGATGCGTTTGGCAGACGGGTCCAGCCGCAGCAAGCCCAGCTCCACCGCTTGCTCGCCCGCCAGCGGCGCGCGCCTGCGCAGCACCGCGGCGATGCGTGCCAGCAGCAGGCGCGGTGAAAAAGGTTTCACCACATAGTCATCGGCGCCGGTCTCGAAGCCGGTGATCTTGTCGCGCTCGTCATCGCGCGCTGTCAGCATGATGATGGGCAGGTGTTTGGTGCGGACTTCATGGCGCAGCAGGCGTGTCAACTCGATGCCGGACATGCCGGGCAGCATCCAGTCGATCAGCAGCAGGTCGGGCAACTCGCCGCTCACCATGCGGTGCGCGCTCTCGGCGTCGTCTGCCACCTGCACGGTGTGACCCGCCTGGCTCAGGTTGACCGAGATCAGCTCCTGTATGCCCACGTCGTCATCCACCACGAGAATTCGTCCGGCCATGAAATATTTATTTGTGTAAAGGGGCAGAGCCTACGTGCTGATGGTGAAGGTTTCGTGAATATGCCGCGGGCAAACAACGACACGGCAACGCCCCCGCGCTGACACGGCGGTGTCACACCGCAATGGTGTACTGCGCGCCATGAAAAAACTATTTGCTGCCGCACCCTCGATGATTCTGGCGATGTCGATTTCCGTGGGCCTCGCTGCCTGCGGCAAGGCTGAAGAGAAGAAGGTGGCTACCCAGATAGCCGCTACCGTCAGCGGCGAAGAAATATCCGTACACCAGATCAACCAGGTGCTCAACAACGCCAACACCAACGGCGCCACCGCAGATCGCGTGCAGGCCATGAGCCGTGAAGTGCTGGAAAAGCTGATTGACCAGCAGCTGGCGATCGAACAGGCCACCGAGAAGAAGCTCAACCGCTCGCCCGATGTGATGGCCCAGCTCGAAGCCGCGCGGCGTGAGATATTGGCACGCGCCTACGTGCAGCAACTCATTGGCGCCGTGCCCAAGCCCACCGAAGACGAGGTGAAGAAATACTACGCAGAGCACCCGCAGCTGTTTGCCGAGCGCCGCATCTTCAATGTGCAGGAACTCATCGTGCCCGCCGCCCCCGGCCTGGCCGAGCAGCTCAGCGGCTTGGTCAACAGCGGCAAGCCCGTTGAAGAAATCATTGCCTGGCTGAAGGCGCATGACACCAAGTTCAGCGGCGGCAACGCCACCCGTGCGGCCGAGCAACTGCCCATGGACCTGCTGGACCGCCTGCACAAACTCAAGGACGGCCAGAGCCTGATGGCGCAGACGCCGCAGGCCATTACCCTGATCCACCTGGCTTCATCCAAGACGGCCCCGGTGGCAGAGGCTGCGGCCGCGCCCAGTATTGCGCAGTACCTGGGCACGCAGCGCTCGAACGAGGCCATTGCCACCAACATGAAGGCCTTGCGTCAGAAGGCCAAGATTGAATACCAGGGTGACTTTGCCAAGCCCATAGCCAAGACAGACGCCAAGACGGACACCAAGGCAGAGCCCTCAACAGGCGCTGCCACAGCGCCTGCGGCTGCCGCGTCCGTGCCGGTGGACCAAGCCAAGGACAACCTCGAAAAAGGTGTGGCCGGTCTGAAGTAGTCCGTGTCTACAGGCGGCGGGCAGCGGACTTGCGCCGCACCACGCCCGCCAACACCAGCAGGCCTACCAGCAACATGGCTTCGCTGCCGGGTTCGGGTACCGGTGTCACGGCCATGTCGTGGCCATAGCCGTGGCCATGACCATGCCCGCCGCCAAGACCAAGTCCGAGGTCACGCTCGCCTCGCTCAAAGCCTGGTTCAGCATCAAACAGGTCTCGGCCCTGCTGGCCGTGTGAAAGGTGAGCGGTGCCTGCGGGGGTGGTCCAGCTGCTCTTCTGGCCGTCTTCAAAAGATTGTTTGGAAGACTTCGCGCCCTCGTTTGCGCTGGCGCATCCAAGGCCCAGGCCAAAGACTGCAAGAACTAAAAATGACTTCAGGGTAAATGGGGATTGCATGGTGTTCCTTGTGTGACAGACGCGGGATTGTAGGGGACCGACCAGCCCTTGCCTACATAAGGGAATAGCTCTTTCGGGCTACTCACGGAGATGACTTGTTACTGTCATGCGGGCGCATCCATTCCGTCATATTGCGGGCCTAGACTCAGGTGTTGCTGTCCACCCTTTTTGCATTGCATTTTTATAAATTACCCCGCATGGCGACCCTGTCAAAATATATATATTCAGTTGTTCAATGCCTGCTGGTGCTTTTATTGTCACTTGCACTGGGTGCCAGTGCGCAGGACCAGGCCAACGCCCGGCCCGACGGCAAGAGCGACTATCCGCTGGGCGCAGGCGACTCGCTGCGCATTCAGGTCTACCAGAACCCGGACCTCACCATTGAAACCCGCGTGTCCGAGAACGGCGCCATCACCTACCCGCTGATCGGCACGGTGGACCTGTCGGGCCTGTCTGTTGCGGGTGCCGAAAAGCGCATTGCCCAGGCACTGCAAAAGGGCGGCTTCCTGCAGAACCCGCAGGTCACCATTGCCCTCACGCAGATACGCGGCAACCAGGTTTCGGTGCTGGGGCAGGTGGCGCGCGCGGGGCGCTTTCCGCTGGAGACGGTCAACACCCGCCTGAGTGACATGCTGGCCAATGCCGGTGGCATTCTGGCCAGCGGTGACGATGTGGCCATCGTCACCGGCCAGCGCAATGGCCAGGCCTTTCGCAAAATGGTGGATGTGCCCGCCCTGTTTTTGAACAACACGCCCGGGCTCGACCTGGTGCTGCAGGGCGGCGACACGGTGTATGTGCACCGCGCACCGCAGTTTTATATTTATGGCGAGGCCCAGCGCCCCGGCTCCTACCGCATCGAGCGCGGCATGAGCTTCATGCAGGCGCTGGCCCAGGGCGGCGGGCCCAACGCGCGCGGTAACGAGCAGCGCCTGCGCCTGCACCGCAAGGGCGCGGACGGCCGCATGGTGCAGAGCGAGCCCCTGCTGACGGATCTGGTGCAGCCAGACGACGTGCTCTACGTCAAAGAAAGCCTGTTCTAGCCATGTCGTTCAACCAGTTCCTGTTGATTCTGCGCGCCCGCTACATCGCCGCGCTGGGCGCCTTGTTGCTCACCGTGGCAGCTGTTACCGGCTACAGCCTGTGGCTGCCCAAACAGTATTCGGCTGCCGCTGCCGTGGTGGTGGATGTGAAGTCGCCCGACCCGGTGACCGGCATGATGCTGCAGGGCCTGATGGCGCCAGGCTACATGGCCACACAGATCGACATCATCAACAGCGACCGCACCGCCCTCTCGGTGGTCAAGTCGCTCAAGCTCGACGAGAGCCGGGCCATCCAGCAAATGTGGTCGGACGCGACGCAGGGCACGGGCCAGTTGACGGACTGGCTCTCGGCGCTGCTGCAGAAGAACCTGGATGTGAAGCCCTCGCGCGAGAGCAATGTCATCAGCATCAACTACACCGCCACCGACCCGGTGTTTGCCGCCACGGTGGCCAATGCCTTTGCCAAGGCCTACATCGACGTCAACCTCGACCTGCGCCTGGCACCCGCGCGCCAGTACGCGGCCTTCTTTGCCGAGCAGACCAAGTCCGCCCGTGAGGAGCTGGAAAAAGCCCAGACCGCCCTGTCCAACTACCAGCAGAAAAACGGCATTGTCTCCGCCGACGACCGGCTGGATTACGAGACCGTCAAGCTCAACGAGACCAGCAGCCAGCTCACCGGCGTGCAGGCCCAGACCACTGACAGCCAGAGCAAGCGCCAAAGCAGCAAGGCCGACACCGTGGCCGAGGTCATGCAGAGCCCCATGGTGATCGGCCTGAAGACCGACATTGCGCGGCTCGAGGCCAAGATCACCGAAAGCAGCGGCAACCTCGGGCGCAACCACCCGCAGACCCTGCGCACCGAAGGCGAGCTGGCCACCCTCAAGGCGCAGCTCGAGCTGGAAACGCGCAAGATCACCAGTGCCATTGAAACCTCCTACCAGGTCGGCAAGCAGCGCGAGCAGGAACTGCACAACGCCCTGTCGAGCCAGAAGGGCCGCGTGATGACGCTCAACAAGCAGCGTGACGAACTCACCGTGCTGCGCCGCGAGCTCGACTCGGCCCAGCGCCTGTTTGACAGCATGAGCGCGCGGGCCTCGCAAAGCAACATCGAGAGCCAGGCCAACCAGACCAACATCGCCGTGCTCAATCCGGCCATTGCACCCACCAAGCCGTCTGCGCCGCGCGTGCTGCTCAACGTGCTGGTGTCGATCTTCCTGGGTTCGCTGTTGGCCATTGGCCTGGCGCTGGCGCTGGAGCTGCGCAGCCGGCGCGTGCGCTCGGTGGAAGACATTGCCGACGCCCTGGCTGTGCCCCTGCTGGGTGAGGTGAGTTCAGCCGCCAGTGTCATGAAACTCGCCCTGGCCGGAGGCCGCGCATGAACGCCCATCTACAGCCCAGCCAACTCGCGCCCTCGGGCAACAGCCGCTCGATTGGCGACATTCTGATTGCCTCGGGCCGCCTCAACAGCGAAGGGCTGGAGCGCATCCTGGCCGCCCAGCAGGTTGAAAAACTCTCCTTCGGTGACGCCGCCATTGCGCTGGCGCTGCTGACGCGCGAGGACATCGACTACGCGTTGTCGCAGCAGTTTGACTACGCCTACCTGATGACCGGGCAGGGCGATGTGAGCCCGCAGCTGGTGGCCGCCTACAAGCCCTTCAGCCGCGTCGGCGAAAACCTGCGCGCGGTGCGCAGCCAGCTCATGCTGCGCTGGTTCAACAACGACACCCAGCGCAAAAGCATGAGCGTGCTCAGCGCCAACCGGGGCGACGGGCGCAGCTTTATCGCCGCCAACCTGGCCATCGTCTTTGCCCAGCAAGGCCAGCGCACCCTGCTGGTCGATGGTGACCTGCGCGGCGCAGCGGATGCGGGCCAACAGGCGCTGTTCCGCCTCGAAAAGGGCGTGGGTCTGAGCGGCATCCTGGCCGGACGCGCCGGGCTCGAAGTGGCGCAAAGCGTGGCCGGCCTGCCCAACCTCACGGTGCTCACGGCCGGTGCCACACCGCCCAACCCGCAGGAACTGCTGGGCCGCGCCGTGTTTGCGCAGCTGCTGCGCGAGGCCGGTGCCAGCTACGACGTGATCGTGATCGACACGCCCGCGGCAGTGGACTATTCCGATGGCGAAATCATTGCCGCGCGCGCCGGTGCTGCGCTGATGGTCACCCGGCGCAACCAGACCCGCGTGCCCCAGACCCGCGCGTTGGGTAAGCGCCTGCAGGACGGTGGTGTGGCCCTGGTCGGTGCGGTGCTCAACGATGCCTGATCTCACGCTCAAGCGCTGGCCGCAGTGGCTGCGGCAGGCCCAGCCGCTGCAGGCATGGTGGTCGGTCATCCTCGGCATGCTGGTGCTGTATGTGCCCACCCTGGTGGACCTGGTGCGCGGCCCCTGGAGCCAGGACGGCCAGATGCATGGCCCCGCCGTGCTGGCCATTGCCCTGTGGCTGATGCACCGCAAGTGGCCCGACATGGAACGCGCAGCCCAGGGCCAGCCCACCAGCGCCTGGGGCTGGCCACCGCTGGCCCTTGCCGCGCTGCTGTATGCGCTGGGGCGCTCGCAGAGCATTGGCGTTTTCGAAGTCGGCTCGGTCATCTGGCTGCTGCTGGCCCTGCTGCTGTTGCTGCGCGGCACGGCGGCGCTCAAGGCGCAGTGGTTTTGCCTGTTCTTCATGCTCTTCATGATTCCGCTGCCCAGCTCGGTGGTCGACCTGGTGACGCTGCCCATGAAGATGGCCGTGTCGTATGTGGTGGAGGTGCTGCTGTTTAACCTGGGCTACCCCATATCGCGCACCGGCGTGATTCTGCAGATCGACCAGTACATGCTGCTGGTGGCCGATGCCTGCGCGGGCCTGCACACCCTGCTGACCCTGGAGGCGCTGGGCCTGCTGTACCTGAACCTGGTGCGGCGCGACTCGGCCTTGCGCAACATCGGCCTGGCCATGCTGATCGTGCCCATTTCATTCACCGCCAACGTGATCCGCGTGGCCGCGCTGGTGCTCATCACCTACCATTTTGGCGACGCTGCGGGCCGCGGCTTTCTGCATGGCTTTGCCGGCATGGTGCTGTTTGCCAGCGCGCTCATGCTCATTCTGGGTTTTGACACGCTGCTGCAATCCCTTGAGGCCTGGCGAAAGCGATGAACCTGCGAACCAAGCAATGGATCCTGCTGGCCGTGATGCTGCTTTCGGCCACGCTGGGCGCGGCCTTGCAGCCGCATATTTATATTTCCGACGAGCTGCCGCCAGTGGACCTCAAAACCATGGTGCCGCTGGCCTTTGGCGAATGGCGCGAGTCGCCGCTGGTGATGACCCAGATTGTCAACCCCGAGCAGCAGGAAACGCTGGAGCGCATCTACAGCGAAACGCTGACGCGCAGCTACGTCAACGCCCAGGGCTACCGCATCATGCTCTCCATTGCCTACGGCAAAAACCAGAACAAGGCGCTGGAGCTGCACTCACCCGAAGTCTGCTACCCGGCGCAGGGCTTTACCGTCACCGAGCGGCAGAAGTCGCTGCTCAGCATTCTGGGCAAGAACCTCACCGCCACCCAGATCGAAACCAACATGGGCCAGCGCTTCGAGCCGGTCACCTTCTGGACGGCCATCGGCACCACCGTGCCGTCCACCACGCTGCAAAAGCGCCTGGTGGAATTCCGCTATGCCATTACCGGCCGCATCCCCGACGGCTTTCTGGTGCGGGTGTCCTCCATCGACAAGCAAACCGCCAGTGCCTACGCCATGCAGACCCGCTTTGCCAACGACCTGGTGCAGGCCATTGCACCGCAAAACCGCGAGCGTTTTGTCGGCGACCTGCAGCACCCGTGATGGCCGCTCTGTCGATTCTGTACCTCGGTCCGCACAGCGGCACCTGCCTGGACCGCGCCCACGCGCTGCGCCGCTGTGGCCACACGGTAACGCACCACGACCTGCGCACACTGCTGCCTGCCACACCGTGGGTGGACCGCATCACCTGGCGCTTAGGGGGCGACTGGCTGGCGCCGCGCCTGCTGCGTCCGCTGGCCGCACTGCTGCGTACAAAAAAATTTGATGTGTGCTACGTGGATGGTGGCGAATACGTCACCCCCCGGGTGATTGCGCTGCTGCGCCAGCACGCCGAGCGGGTCATCAACTACAACATCGACGATCCGCTGGGCCCGCGCGATGGTGCGCGCTTTCGCGCCTACCGCCAAAGCCTGCCGCACTACGACCTCAACGCCGTGGTGCGCACTGACAACGTGGCCGAGGGCGAGGCGCTGGGCGCCAGGCGCATGCTGCGCGTCTACCGCAGTGCCGACGAGCGCAGCCACGCCGCGCGCCATCTGTCGGCGCACGACCATCTGGTGTGGGACTGCGATGTGTTGTTTCTGGGCACCTGGTTCCCCGAGCGCGGCCCGTTTCTGAAAGCCCTGATTGCGCTGGGCGTGCCACTCACCATCCAGGGCCCGCACTGGCACAAGGCGCGCGAGTGGCCGGTGCTCGAGAGCCATTGGCGCGGTGGTGCCATCGCGGGCGACGACTATGCCAAGGCCATCCAGTGCGCGCGCGTCAACCTGGGCCTGCTCTCGCGCGAAAACCGCGATCTGCACACCACCCGTTCGCTGGAGATCCCGGCATTGGGTGCGCTGCTGTGCGCCGAGCGCACCAGCGAGCATGAGGCCATGTACGAGGAGGGCGCTGAGGCGCTGTTCTGGAGCAATGCAGAGGAGTGCGCAGCGATGTGCCGTTATGCGCTGGTGGATGAGAAAAGAAGGCAGTCGATTGCGGCTGCGGGTCATCAGCGTGTCATGCGCAACGGGCACTATAACGAGATGGTACTGAAGACAATTCTCGAAGAAGCCGTTCGAAATGTGTGACGTCCTCTGGGCTGATACGCAGCAAACATTTCTCAATCCGGGGCGCAGCAAATGAGCGAAAAATACGACTACGTCCTTTCTGATCGATCGGAACTGGCTGCGCTGCAACCAGCCCAATACAAAACGGTTCTGGAAATCGGCTGTGCCAAGGGAGGCTTCAGGTCTAGTCTGCGACCTGGCATCGAAATATGGGGCGTTGAGCCAAACGCTGCAGCAGCAGGTCATGCCCAGCAAATGGGCTATCGGGTTCTGGTGGGAACTTATGACGAAGTGGCTGCACACCTACCGAACGCCTATTTTGATTTGGTAATCTGCAACGATGTGATCGAACACATGTCGGACCATGATCAGTTTTTGCAGGCCATCAAGCAGAAAATGCGCCCTGCGGCCACTTTAATGGGATCCATTCCCAATGTCCGCTACTTTGGCAACCTGTTCAAGATGCTGGTGCTCAAAGACTGGCGTTACAGCGAACAAGGTGTTCTTGACAACACCCATTTGCGTTTCTTTACCCACAAGAGCCTCACCCATACCTTTACCAAAAATCAGTTCAAGATCGTCAAGCTGACCGGTGTCAACAGCGATTTGAAACGACCCATGACCCTGCGCCAAATCATGAAGAATGCGCTGCTGTTGCTGGTCATAGGCCTGACGTTGGGTCACAGCAGTGACATGCAGTACATCCAATTCGGCTTCAACCTCAAGCGCGTTGACTGATCTTCGGACATTCGCCGAAAAAGACTGACATGCGTTCCCTGAAGCTATCCCTCGGCAACATGAGACAGCTTGAGTTGCACATGACGGACTTCAACCGCTTGCGCTGGTGTGTGTCTGCCATCGAGGCCAACACCGCCTTGCTGGAGCACTTGCGTCAACTCGCTGCACCCGCCATGTACGACAGCACTTGCATGGTAGCCGCGGGAATCAACCCGGTCCAAAAGGCCTGCGTGGTTCTCTGGGATGGGTTCAGCAGCTATCTTGAGTTGCTTCGCAACATGCCCCATCTCCAAAGCCGAACCGATCTGAAGTATTGGTACATCGGCGCCTTTTTTGAAATTGCACAGGCCCTGCCTTACGGTTCTCAGCCTTTGTTCCCTCGCCGCGATTCGTCCATGCTGCGCACCACATCGGCGCCGCTGGCATTCCGGGCTGCCGTGCGGGCCAAGGCTGCAGCCAGGCGATTCAAAAACATGCTGACGGACAGCTCCCGACACAAGCAGCTGGCAAAGGGCGGGCAGGTGGTCTTTTGTGGCGTGGTCAGGCCCACGCAGCCGGTACTTGCCAACATGCTGACCAGTGCCAAGCTGCAGTCCCTCAGCAGGCACGCCTTGCAGTTGGGAGCGCTGCACTGGAACGATGCGCCTGACCGTATCACCGCGCAGATTCATAGCCTGTACGAGGCGTGCAGGACACTGGGGGCCAGCAGTGCAGAGGACTATAGCGGCCTGTACTCCTTGCTGAATATATGCAGCCGCATGGCGGTAATCGGCCGGCTGCACGCGGCCGGCTGCCAGGTTTTCATCAGCGAGTTCGGCTTTCAGAAGAATTTTGATGCCTACGACACTGGCGCCTACCGCTCCAACACATTCCTGGACTTTGGCAGTAGCCGCGGCGCCTGCCACTGGTACCCCAGAACCGTGGACCTGCGCGCAAACGGCAAGCACTTTCTGGCTATGCGCCTGATTCAGGAAGAGCAATCCCTGGGCAGCTATCTTTCCACACACAGCGAAACCGACTTCAGCGCGCAATTGGATGCCCATGCTGCCGATGTTCTGCGCAGCCTGAACTGATGCGGCCATGAGCGTACGCAAGCGGGTATTTCAGGCCCTGGCAGCCAACACCTTTGGCCAGGCTATCACCATTGGGGCGCAGCTGCTGCTGACGCCGTTGTACTTTTCCTCTTGGGGCGCAGCGCAGTATGGCGAGTGGTTGCTGCTGTCGACCATACCGGCCTATCTGGTGATGGTGGACATTGGCCTTGGATCTGCCGCTGCCAATGAAATGGCCATGCAGACGGGTGCAGGCAACTATGAGCAGGCCCAACGCACCTTTTGGGGTGCCGTACGGCTTTGCCATTTGGTGGCCATGGTGACGTTGGCCATTGCGGGATGCTTGGCCTGGCTGGCGAACCTGGTGCCTGAATTGCCACGGCACCACATTGCCAGGGACGAGGCTTCGGCCATTGTCCTGTTGCTGGGTGTTGGTGTCGCCCTTAATTTCTATCTGGGCTTGGTCGCGGCCGGTTTCCGTAGCAGTGGCAAAAATGCATTGGGTATTTTTTATGCCAACACCTTGCGCTTGCTGGAATTCGGCTTGGCTGCTGGTCTCCTGCTGCTGCAGGTCACACCGCTTTTCATGTGCCTGGGTTTGGCGCTTGCACGGGCCCTGGGGCTGCTGGTTCAGACCCTGTTGCTGCGAAGCGGGTGTGGCTGGATATTCCGTCCCGGGCATGCGGTGGACCGCCACTTGCTCTCACGCCTGATCAGGCCCTCTCTGTCTTTCCTGGCTCTGCCACTGGGCAACGCGCTGGCGCTGCAAGGTCCGGTGCTCATCATGGGCCTGCTATTTGGCAGCACGGCAGTGGCCACTTTCAGTACCCTGCGCACGCTGTCCCGTATTCCGCTGCAGATTACGAATGTGTTCAACGCCTCGATCTGGCCGGAGATGTCGGCTGCCTTTGGTGCAGGCAATCTGGCGCTTCTGCGCAAGCTGCACCAGCAATCCTGGCTGGCCACTGTGCTGTTGGGTCTGGCCGCATCCATATCCATCGTGGTTTTGGGAAAAGCCATGATGGGCTTCTGGCTGGGTCGCGACGGCGTGTATGACGCGACCATGTTGATGGCCCTGACCTCAATGGCTTCGTTTGCTTCCGTCTGGGGTGTCAGCGCAGTGGTGTTGACCGCAATCAACGCGCACACCCGATTGGTGGTGGCCTATCTGTTAGCCAATTTCTGCGCCCTTGGCCTGGCCTATCTACTGGGCCAATGGCTGGGCATGCAATGGTTCTTGCTGCCCCTGGTTCTGGCCGAGCTGGTGATGTTGTGCGTCGTCTACCCCATGGCTTTGCGGGCCTCGGGTGATAGTGTGGCCACCTTCTTCTGCAGTGAATGGGCCAATTTGCGCAGCGCGCTTCACACACTGCGCGCGTCATGAAAATCGCTCTCTCCACTGTGGGCAAGTTCCACACCTTTGACCTGGCGCGCGAGCTTCATGCACGCGGCGCGCTGGCGGGCATTTACAGCGGCTATCCGCAATGCAAGCTGCGCAACGAAGGTATTGCCAAAGACCTGATCCACACCTTCCCCTGGGTGATGGGCAGCTACATGGCATTTCCCTGGAAGCAGCAACTGCCCAACCGTGTGCTGCAAGCCTGGGAGAACCTGAACGCAGTTAGCTTCGGACGCTGGCTGGAGCAAAGCGTGGTGGACTGTGATGTGTATGTGGGCCTCTCGGGTTCGACCTTGCGGGCGGGCCGCAAGGCACTGGCGCGGGGCGGCAAGTATGTGTGTGACCGCGGCTCGGCACACATCCGTGTGCAGGATGAATTGCTGCGCGAGGAGCACGCGCTGTGGGGTGTGCCGTTTGAGGGTATAGACCCGCGCGCCATTGCGCGTGAAGAGGCCGAATATGCCGAAGCGGACTGCATCACCGTACCGTCCACGTTTGTGCTGGAGTCTTTTGCCTCCAGGGGCATTGGCGTGGACAGGTTGCGCCTGCTGCCCTATGGCGTCAACTTGTCGCGTTTCCACCCCACGGACAGCGCGGCGGACGGAGCATTCAACGTGCTGTTTGTGGGCGGCATGAGCCTGCGCAAAGGTGTTCAATACCTGGTGCAGGCCTACCAGAAGCTTGTGCATCCCGCCAAATCACTGACTCTTGTTGGCGCCCCCTCGGAGGCGCTGATTGCCTTGCTGAAGGAGCGCCAGCTGTGGCCCGCGGACGTTCGCGTGCTGGGGCATGTACCGCAGCCCCAACTCAAGGACATCATGAGCCGCAGCCATGTATTGGTGCTGCCGAGCATCGAAGAAGGCCTGGCCATGGTGCAGGCCCAGGCCATGGCCTGCGGCTGTCCGGTGATTGCCAGCGAACATACCGGCAGTGCAGACCTCTACACCGATGGGTGCGAGGGATTCATTGTGCCGGTGCGCAACGTGGACGCACTCAGCGCGCGCCTGCAGCAGCTGGCTGACCATCCGGCCCAGCGTGCCGCCATGGGCCAGCGGGCATTGCAGCGCGTCAGCCAGATTGGCGGCTGGAGCAGCTATGGCGACAAGGCCATGGCCATTTACAGCGCGCTGCACGGCCATGCGTAGCGCGCGCTTCATGGTGCTGCTGTTTGGCGTGTTGGCCCTGCTGGCTGGCGCTGCGCAATTTGCCCTTGACTTCCGGCCCGACAACATCGCCTCCACCTGTCTGGTGCTGGCCTCGGCGCTGGTGCTGTTGGGCTACATCCTGTGGACCGATGCCATCCAGACGCATCCGCTGTCCACCTTTGCCATCTTCGGCTTTTGCGTGACCTCGCAGCTCGGCGCCTTGCTGGCGCAATCTGCTGTTGGCGCATCGCTCACCGAAAACCTGCGCCAGCCGCTGGAAACCTTTGCCTGGCTGGCGCTCTACCAGGCCGTTGCCCTGGCGGCCCATGCCCTGTACCGCGCCTTCTACCGGCCGCAAGTGCAGCAGCAGCCCTCCATCGTGCGTGCGCTTCTGCAGCGCGCAGGCCTGTACCAGGCGCCCAGCGTCGGCACGCTGTGGATCCTGGGCCTGATAGGCCTTTTCGGCCAGTTGGTGGGCAGTGGCGCGGGTGTGGTGGGCAAGGTGGGACAGAGCTTTGCCTTTGTGGCCTGGGCGCCGTTTCTCATTCCCATGTTTCTGGCAGAGCTGGGGCCCGGCTACTGTGACCGACGCAGGAACTACCCGTTTCTGTTTGTCTACATCGGCTGCATCGCCCTGATCGGCCTGGCCGCCAATGCCCGCGGCATGATGCTCTCGGGCCTGATGACCATTGCCGTGTTCTCGGTGCTGCGGGCCCTGCGCAGCCAGCAGCCAGTTACAGCCGCACACATCGGCAAATTTGCCGTACTGGGCCTGCTGCTTGCGGCATTGGCCATTCCCTTGAGCGACCTGATGGTGGCCATGCGCATCGCGCGCAATGAGCGCGGCAACATCTCGCAGCTCAAGATGGTGCAAAACACCTTTTACTACGTCACCCAATCCGACAAGCTCAAGACCCAGCGTGAACGCGATGGTGCCAATGTCAGCCTGGGCAGCTACGACGAGGTCTATTTCAGCAACCCGCTGCTGGGCCGCTTGATGGAGACCAAGTTCCACGACAACGCGCTGTATTTTGCCAACCGCCTGACCCTGCGCGACCAGGAGCGCCTGTGGGACATCACCGGTGACTTCATGTGGGCCACCCTGCCCGAGCCAGTATTGAAGGCCCTGAAGATCAAGGTCAACAAGGACGCACTGCGCTTCTCCATGGGCGACTACCTGAGCTATCTGGCGGGTGCGGGGGATCTGGGTGGTTTCAAGACGGGCTCGGGCTTTGGCCAGGGCCTGGCCATGTTTGGCACCCTGTTTCCCTTTCTGTATTTCTGCATGTGCCCGATTTTGTTTTTGACGGTGGACGTGCTGTCGTACCGCAGCCCGCAGGGCACGATGCTGGTGTCGGCACTGGGCATGCTGGGCATCTGGCGCATGTTCCAGTACGGCATCACCGGTGAGTCCCTGCAGTACCTGTTCATGGCGGTGGTACGCGGGCTGCCGCAAAACATCTTCATGTTCCTGCTGACCCTGGCTATCGCACGCGCAGGGGCGGGCATGCTGGCCAGCCTGCTGGGGGCCAAGGCGCAGCGCGTGCCGCCCACCTACCTGGCGCTGCGCTGAGTTGAATTGAGCCATGAGCCAGCCGCTGCACATTGTGTTGTTTGCCCACCCGCAGTTCATGCGCTCGCAAAGCATGCCGCGCTTCGCACACATGCTGCAGGGCAGCTTTGTGGCGCGTGGCTGCACGGTGGAACTGTGGGCGCCGCGCCCATTGGTCTACCGCTGTGTGCCAGAAGGGCCCCTGAGCAAGTGGGCGGGCTATGTAGACCAGTACCTGCTGTTCCCCCTGTGGGTGATGTGGCAATCAGGCCGCCAACCCAAGGGCACCCTGTACGTGTTTTCCGACCAGGCGCTGGGGCCGTGGGTGCCGCGCGTCAGACACAAACCGCACGTGGTGCACGTGCACGACCTGCTGGCCTTGCGCTCGGCCCTGGGCGAGGTGCCCGAGAACCGCACCGGCTGGAGCGGGCGGCTGTACCAGCGCTACATACGCCGGGGCTTCCGGCAAGCGCGGCATTTCATTTCGGTGTCCTACCGCACGCAAAGCGACCTGCACCGCTACGGCCAGCCCGAAGCACTCAGCTCCCATGTGGTCTACAACGGCCTCAACTACCCGTTTGTGCCCCTGCCGGACAAAGAGGCGATGCAGGCCTTGCAGCGGGCTGGTTTGCCGGTCCCCGCGCACGGCATGCTGCTGCACGTCAGCGGCAACCAGTGGTACAAAAATGTGGCCGGTGTCATCCGCATCTATGCGCACTACGCAAGCTGCCACCCGAACCCGCTGCCGCTCTGGCTGGTCGGCGACATGGGGGCGCACCACTTCGCAGAAGCCATGGCCGCGGTGCCAGCGCAAGGCCAGGTCCTTTTCTTCAAAGGCCTGGACACCCCTGTGCTGCAAGCCTGCTATTCGATGGCGCGGGTTTTTCTCTTCCCCAGCCTGGCCGAGGGCTTTGGCTGGCCGCTGGCAGAGGCACAGGCCTGCGGCTGCCCGGTGATCACCACCGATGAGCCGCCCATGAACGAGGTCGCCGGCCCCCATGCCAGCTACCTGCCGCGCCTGCAACCGCAGGACGATGCGGATGCCTGGGCTGCAGAAGGTGCGCAGGTGCTGCAACAGCTGTTGGACCTGAACGACGCTGACACCCGGACCCTGCGCGCGCGCTGTGCCGCCTGGCCTGTACGCTTTGATGCCGACGCCGCTATTGACAGCTACCTGGCCATCTACCGCGATGTGCTGGCTGGTGGCAAGTCCCTTTCAACACCCACTGGCATTGAGATCTGAACCATGCGTATGTTGCACATCATCTCCAGCGTAGACCCCAAGGGCGGTGGCCCCATGGAGGGCGTGCACCAGATCAGCGTGAAGCTCATTGAGATGGGGCATGCGGTGGAGGTGCTCAGCCTGGACGACCCGCAAGCACCCTACCTCCAAGCCTGCCCGTTGAAGGTGCATTCCCTGGGGCCTTCGCATGGCGCCTACCAATACAACACGAGGCTGGTCGGCTGGCTGCAGGCGCATGCCAAGGCCTATGACGCCATTGTCGTCAACGGCCTGTGGCAGTACCACAGCTTTGGCACCTGGCGCGCGTTGCGCCGTCTGGGTGTGCCCTATTACCTTTACGCGCACGGCATGCTGGACCCCTGGTTCAAGCGGGCCTATCCCCTCAAACATCTGAAGAAGTGGTTGTATTGGCCCTGGGCCGAATACCGCGTGCTGCGCGATGCGGCCGCCGTTTTGTTTACCTGCGAAGACGAGCGGGTGCTGGCACGCCAGTCCTTCTGGCTCTATCGCGCACGCGAGGCGGTGGTGAGCTTTGGCACCAAGGCGGCGCCCACCAACGCGGCCGAATTGCGCAGCGGCTTTCTGCAAAAGTACCCCGCGCTGCAGGGCAAGCGCGTGCTGCTGTTCCTCGGCCGCATCCAGCACAAGAAAGGCTGCGACCTGCTGATTGACGCCTTTGCCAACGTGGCGCAGCAGCACCCGGATCTGCACCTGCTGATGGCAGGCCCCGACCAGACCGGCTGGGTGGCCCCCTTGCAGGCACTGGCCGAGGTGCGCGGTGTGGCTGATCGCATCAGCTGGCCCGGCATGCTGCAGGGCGATCTGAAGTGGGGCGCCTTTTACAGCGCCGAAGCCTTCGTGCTGCCCTCGCACCAGGAAAACTTCGGCATCGCCGTGGCCGAGGCCATGGGCTGCGACCTGCCGGTGCTGATCTCGGACAAGGTGAACATCTGGCGCGAGATCCAGGCCGATGGCGCGGGCATCGTGAACACCGACAGCGCTGAGGGCACGCTGCGGACCCTTCAGCAGTGGCTGGAGCTCAGCGCACTAGAGAAGAAAGCCATGGGGCAGAACGCCAAACGCAGCTTTGACACGCGCTTCACGGTGGACGCCATGGCGAGCAGTTTGCTGGATGTCGTGTCCAAAGGCCATACGTGATCATTCAAGACAACGACCCGTTTACGCAGCCCTCGTTTTCGCTTCGAAATCGGTTGGCACGTGCGGCATGGTCTGTGGTGTGGTGGTGGTTGTTCCGACCCAGCCCGCGACTGATGCATGGCTGGCGAAGGATGCTGCTGAAGCTTTTTGGGGCAAAGCTGGGAGACCATGTGCATGTGCACTCCGACGTGCGTATCTGGGCGCCTTGGCATTTGTGTATAGGCAACCGCGTGGGTGTGGGCAGTGGTGTGATTCTCTATAACATGGCACCCTTGGTGATAGGAGACGGTTGCGTCATTTCACAGGGTGCACATTTGTGCGCTGGTTCTCACGACATTGATTCATCCAACTTTCAACTGATCGCCAGGCCCATTACCTTGCAGCCCGATGTATGGGTTTGTGCGGACGCATTCATTGGTTTGGGTGTGACCATTGGCGAAGGATGCGTTGTAGCTGCACGTGCAGTGGTTGTGAAGAGCATTCACCAGCCTTGGACCGTATGGGCTGGCAACCCGGCGCAGTACCGGCGGGATCGTAAACAAGGTCAGAAGCCATGAATGCTATTTCGGTCCTGATTCTGACCAGGAATGAGCAGCAGGACTTGCCAGGCTGCCTGGCGTCCCTGGCCTGGTGCGATGACATCCATGTGTTTGACTCCTGCAGTACCGACGACACCGTACGTATTGCGCAGGACTTTGGCGCCCACGTCACCCAACGCCCGTTTGACAGCGAGTCGGTCCACAAAAACTGGGGGCTTGCGAACATCGCTTTCAAGCACGGCTGGATTTACCAAGCGGATGCAGACGAACGCGTTACGTCCGAACTGGCCGCTGCAATGCAAATATTCGTGCGCGAGCCGGGCGCACACGTAGCCCTGCGCGTGCAACGCCGCGATTATTTGATGGGCACGTGGCTCAAACATGTAACGCCTTCGCCCTTCAATATACGACTCTTCAAGCGCGGCCATGTGCGTTATGAACGACTGACCAACCCGGTGACGCTGGTGGATGGCCCGATTGCAGAAACTGCACACCACTTCGACCACTTTCCGTTCAGCAAGGGAATAACGCACTGGTTTGAAAAGCACAACCGTTACAGCACTGCGGAGGCTGAGCAAATTGTCAGTAACCGCAAATCGGGGGCCGCCTTCAGTCTGCGCAAAGTCTTGTTTTCAGCTGATGCGAACGAAAAAAGATTCCACCAAAAAGAGTTGTACTACCGCCTGCCAATGCGTCCGTTACTGATGTTCAGTTTGCTGTATTTCGCCAAGCGCGGCTTTCTGGACGGGCGTGCCGGCCTGACCTTTGTGCTGCTGCGTTCCATCTACGAATACATGATTGTGTTGAAGGTCAAGGAGTTGTCACACGCCTGCCGCACCACTCCGGCAAAGTCATCTCCATGAAAATTCTTCTCTACAGCGTCAACTTTGCACCGGAGCCCGTTGGCATCGGCAAGTACTCGGGCGAGATGGCCGCCTGGCTGGTGGCGCAGGGGCACGATGTGCGGGTGGTGTGCGCGCCGCCCTACTACCCGGACTGGAAGCTCGACAAGGCCTACCGCCCCGGCCTGTACTACCGCGAGAACTGGCAGGGCGTGGAGGTGTTGCGCGCGCCGCTGTGGGTGCCGCGCAACCCGGGCGGCCTGAAGCGCATCCTGCACCTGCTGAGCTTTGCGGTGAGTTCGCTGCCGCTGATGCTGTCGCAGTGCGTGTGGCGCCCGGATGTGGTGTTCACGGTGGCGCCAGCGCTGATTTGCGCGCCCACCGGCTATGTGGTGGCCAAGCTGTGCAATGCCAAGTCGTGGCTGCACATCCAGGACTTCGAGGTGGACGTGGCCTTCAAGATGGGCCTGCTCAAGGGCCAGCGCCTGAAGACCATGGCCCTGAACATGGAGCGCTGGCTGATGGGCCGCTTTGACATGCTCTCCAGCATCTCGGGCAACATGATCAAGCAGTTGCTGGCCAAGGGCCGCACGCGCGAGAACACCTTCCTGTTCCCCAACTGGGTGGACATCGACCACGTCACGCCGCTCAAGACAGTGAGCAGCTACCGGGCCGAAATGGGCATTGCACCCGAGGCGACGGTGGCCATGTTCTCCGGCACGCTGGGCGGCAAGCAGGGCCTGATCGTCATCCCCGAGGCGGCCAAACTGCTGCTGCACCGCAAGGACATTGTGCTGGTGATTTGTGGCAACGGCGCCTTCAAGCCCTTGCTGCAAAGCATGGCCGAACACCTGCCCAATCTGAAGCTGCTGCCCCTGCAACCCTTTGCGCGTCTGGGCGATTTGCTGGGCATGGCCGATATCCATTTGCTGCC
Organism: Comamonadaceae bacterium; assembly: GCA_947374485.1. GTDB lineage: Bacteria > Pseudomonadota > Gammaproteobacteria > Burkholderiales > Burkholderiaceae_C > Allorhodoferax. The sequence continues at coordinate 20,149 of CANCCF010000019.1, forward strand.
GCAAAGCCAGGACGCCGAAGACCTGGTGCTGCCCTCCAAGATGTCGGGCATGCTGGCCAGTGGCCGCCCGGTGATTGCCACCTGCCGCATGGACACCGAGATTGCCAGTGTGGTGGGCGAATGCGGTCTGTTGGTGGAGCCCGGCAACAGCGCCGCGCTGGCCCAGGCCATCGAGAAGCTGGCCGACCACCCGGAGCTGCGCTTGCAGCTGGGCATCAACGCGCGCCACTACGCCGAGACGCATGTGGCCAGTGATTCGGTGCTGAGCCGCCTGGAAGAAGAGCTCGAGGCCCAGGTGTTTGGGGAGCCGATGCGTGCCACCAGCGCCTGAGGCCCTGGCCGCGACCGACACCGTTGTCTTTCAGCCGGAGTTTGTGGAGTTTGGTGGCGAGGAGCGGGTCATCCTGTCGCTGTGCCGCGAGCTGCAGGCGCAGGGCAAGCCGCATGCCGTGCTGTGCTACCGCGACGCCATCGGCTTGGCCCAATACGCCGAGTGGCCGCTGAAGGTGGTGCAACTCGCGCCAGCCGCCAACCCCATGGCCCGGTTGCTGAGCCTGCGGCGTTGCCTGCGGCGCATTGCAAGCCAAGGTGGCCCGGTGCCGGTGCTCTTCAACATCCAGTCGGCCTACCACGCGGGGCTGGGCGCCGATGCGCCTTTTCACTTGCGCATTCCGGACACCTACAGCCTGCTGACCTATGTGCCTCCTGCAGGCATGCCCGTGCGGGCCGCTCTGGCAAGAAAAATCAAGAACCTCGCCAGCCGGGCGGTGCAGCACATGGCCACGCGCCGTGGCATCCAGCGCGCACGCAGCCTGGTGACCAACACCGCGGCCCTGCGCGATGAAATGCACACCCTGTATGGCCGCGCCGCCGAGGTTATTTACCTGGGCGGCTTTGGCGCGCCCATGGCCGGTGCGCCGCAGCGCAGCACTGCACCCATTGAGCTGCTGAGTGTTTCCCGCTTGCAGGCCAGCAAGCGCATCGACTGGATCCTGCAGGCGCTGGCCGCCATCCGCGCAAGCGGTGTGCCCTGTGCGCCCTGGCGCCTGCACATTGCAGGCGGTGGCCCCGATGCCGATGCCCTGCAGGCGCTCTCGGCAAGCCTGGGGCTGGGCGCGCAGGTGGTCTTCCACGGCTTTGTGAGCGACGCCGATTTGCAGGCACTGTATGCCCGCTCGCACGTCTTCCTGATGCCTGCCAAACAGGGCTATGGCCTGCCTGCCATCGAGGCGCTGTACCAGAAGATGGCGCTGGTGGTGAGCGATGAATCGGGCGTGGTCGAAATTCTGCACAACACCCCGTGGGTGGCCGTTGCGCAGGGGGGCCAGGCCGGGTTCGCCCGGGCCCTGGGCGACATGCTGGCGCGGGTGGCACAGCCGGGTTTTTTTGAACAGCCATTGCCTGCGTTGCCGATGGAGAAGAGCTGGGCCATGCAATTCATCAAGCACCTGCAATGGTGAGCGCATGCCTGCGCGCAGGGGCTTTGGCCGCCGCGCTGTTGTGCCCCGCGCTGGCGCTGGCACAGGCCAGCCAGCAGGCTGGCGCGGAGGCAGCGCAAGCCACCAGCGTGCCGCTGGTCTTCAACAGCCCCAAGAGCGCGCACGCAGGTGACATCGTGGGCTTTCAGGGCGCGCACTTTGGCGACGACCCAATTGCAATGTTGCAGGCACAGGGCGCAGGCCCGGCCATCGCGCTGGAGCGCATCAACAGCGTGGGCGGTCTCTGGGCGTCCTTCCGCTTGCCGCCAGACGCCCAAGGTGCCTTGGTGGTGCGCATTGGCAACGCGGCGGGCCTGGGCCAGCCGCTTACCCTCAACGCGGCAGAGGCTTTTCACCTGGATGCCACGCAAGTGGCCGCGCGCGGGCGCATGCGTGTGTTCGGTCGCAACCTGCTGCTGCCGGGCTACACGCCCACACTCACCGTGGATGGCTGGCCCGCCGTGCTGGACCTGGCCGCCAGCGACGAGCACATGCTGGTGGCCACCGCACCGGCCCAACTGCTCAACAAGCCGCAAATTGACATCCGCGTGGACAACGGCAATGGCAGCGGCGCCAGCCTGCTCGAGCGGCGCATTGCCAGCTCCACGGGCGACGGCCGCGACCCCCTGGGCTTGGGCGTAGGCTGGGCCAACGCTTTTGCCGCAGCGGCCACCCGCGTGCTGCACGCCAACAGCGATGCACGCCTGGCGCACCCCATGCAATGCAATGGCAACCAGGACGACAGCCGCGGCCTGCAGGAAGCCATCGACCTGGCCAGCGCCCTGGGTGGCGCCACCGTGCAACTGCCCGAGGGCCACTGCAGGCTGGCAGCCAGCGTGCGCCTGAAGTCGGGCGTGGTGCTGCAAGGTGCAGGCAAGGCACGCACCGTGCTGCTGTATGAAGCCAGCTACCCCCTGCTGGGGCGCGACCTGCATCTGGCGGGCTTGCGTGATTTTTCCCTGCGCAACGCGGGTGGGGGCATTGAAAGCGCGCTGCTGCAAAGCAGCGAGCGGGTGTTTTTCCAGAACATGGCCTTCGCGCTGCAGGGCGGCGTGCAGATGTTTCTGGATGGCAACACCAACCTGGTGATCGACCACTGCGACTTTCTGCAACCCCGAAGCGCGCGCGGCAACGGGCCCTTTGGCTTGGGCAATTCCGCGGGCCTGGTGTTCACACACAACCGCGTGGTGTATGCCGATGGCTCCCCCGGCTTTGGCCGCGTGCACGACGCCTACATTGCCGACAACCACATCAGCCGCGACGTGCGCGACAACCTGCAGTCCCAAAGCGTGGTGCACAGCCTGCCGCTGGACTTTGCCCACCGCGTGGTGCTGCTCAACAACGTGTTTGATGTGCTGGGCGGCCCCGTGACCAACAAGGTACGCAACGACGGTGAAACCATCCTCAGCGAGGGCGGTGGCGGTAACCGCACCGAAGGCGTGGGCTACGTCAAATCAGCCAGTGCACTGACCTTGCAAGACCCCGCCGTGCGCCACAACGTGCGGCCCTTTGGCGGCAAAGACATTCCGGAAAACTATGCCCTCGCCATTCTGGGTGGCACGGGTGCCGGCCAGACCCGGCGTGTGCTGGACTACAGCGCAGGCAGCTTCACCGTGGACCGGCCGTGGGACGTGGTGCCCGACAGCAGCAGCCGTTACGCCACCTTTGTGTGGGGCCTGGAGAAGGCGCTGATCAAGGGCAACACCCTGTCCCACAACCCGCGCGGCATCTGGCTTTACCAGACCGCCGTGCGCGATGTGGACATCATTGCCAACCGCATCACCGAGGGCGGCGGCATCTACCTGCGCACCGCCCAGAATCTGAAAGACAAACTCTTCACGCCCATGTACGGGGTCAGGGTGGCGGGCAACCGCATCACCAACACCAGCAGCGAGTGGTTGTCATATATCCACCTGGCCTTTGTGCGCATGGACGAGGCCGACTTCGGCCTGGCCAGCATCGGTGTGGAGATCCGCGACAACACCCTGCAGGCCAACCAGCCCAACCTGGTGTTGCGCGACGAAGAGTCCGGCAGCGTGGAAGGCATCGTGGTGCGCGCCCGCTTCGAAGGCGAGGCCCAGGGCCGCAGCAAGAACCAGACGCGCCTGCTGGGCACCATCATCCAGAACAACCGCTGCAGCGGCTGCAACACCGATGTGCTGGTGCGCGATGGCGCAATGGGGACGGTGCTGGATGGCAATGCCAATAGTGTCACGGGGTCACCCTAACGCGGGTTGCTCCTGTTCATACATTCGTCATAAAGAGACAGCACACTGCCCTGCATAAGGGTGGATGTATGAAAATAAAAAACGCGCTCCAACGCATGCTGGTGGCGGGAGCATGCCTTCTGTTGATCAGCGAGTTGGCGGTCCGCTGGATTGGGCTGGTGGACTTTCCGATCTATACAGTGGATTCCGGCATTGGCTACCTGCCGGCTCCCAACCAGTCCGGCAAGTTCCTGAACAAGAATGCCTGGTACTTCAATGGCCGCAGCATGGCAACCGACGTGCCGTGGAACCCTGGCAACAAGCGCAACCTGCTGCTGATCGGCAACAGCATCGTGATGGGTGGCAACGCCTATGACCAGCCCGACAAATTGGGCCCGCTGTTGCAGGCCCAATTGGGCCTGCAGATTGCGGTATGGCCGATTGCAGCAGGTGCCTGGTCGAATGTGAATGAAAACGTCTATTTGCAACGCAACCCCGACGTAGTGCAGGCCAGCAATTTTTTCGTCTGGGAGTACATGCACGGCGGCTTCAGCCAACTCAGCCCCGACCGTGGACAGTATGTCTTTCCCAGCGAGAAGCCCGTGCTGGCCAGCTGGTACGTACTGCGCCGCTACGTGTTGCCGAAGTTCATTGAATTCAACATGAACGAGCTGCCGCCCACGGGGTTGTCCAACCGCGATAACGTGCGGCAGTTCGAGAACATGGTGGCGCGGCTGTGCGCAGCCAGCGGTGCCAAGACTCCCGGCATTTTGTTTTTGTATCCCGGCAGGGATGAGTACATGGGCATGCAAAAGGGCGTGGACTACGTGCCCGACCGCAAGGAGCTGGAGCGCATTGCCACGCGCTATGGCCTGAAAATTGTCGATGTGGCCAGCCAAGCCGAATGGAGTCTGGAGATGTACCGCGAGGGCACACACCCCACGGTGGAAGGCAACAAGATGCTGGCCGGCATATTGGCTAAGGCCGTTCGACAGGCCCTGTAGGCTTTCGTTTCCCCCGCATTACAAAACCCCCGAATTCCAGTCCGTTCGGACGACTCCCGCACCCCGCCAGGGTGAGGGGGATGTCAACTTCAACCCGTATCGTTCACGCATCAGGTCGCAGCGTCTGCTGTTCCGCTCCGGGCAGCTGCTGTCGGCCTGCAAGATACACAGGGGTTTTCCATGCTGAACAAAAACGCGTGCGCCGTAGCGGTGGCACTGGCCTTGGTGGCTTCTGGTGCATCGGCCGGCAATGTGTCGGCATCGATGACGGTGCTGCAATCCGATGGCGCGTCCTGGGTGGAGAACCTGTCGGGCCTGCTGGCGGTGGATGCGCAGAACAACTTCAGCATGGTGCAGGGCACGGGCACCACCGGCTTCTACCAGAACGGCGCGTTTGTCAGCGCTGCAGATGCCACCGTCCACGCGGATTACTGGCAGTGGACGGCGGCCACCGTCGACTCCGCTGGGTCATGGGGCTGGCACAGCGCGCAAACGCTGAATGGCAGCACGCCCGCCACCACGGATGCCAGCAACCCCTGGCAGTCGGGTGTGAAGCTGCAGGACGCAGCGGGCCACGGTGACCCGGACATGATTTATGCCGTGTCCGCCATCAACAACACCGATCTGACGCAAACCTACAGCTTCACCTTTGGCGAAGCCATTGCACCCATCGTCAGCGGTGACAACAGCACCTATGCCGACATGGCCGGCGCGCTGACCAGTCGCAGCACCAGCGGCGCGGGCGCTTCCATCACGCCGGTGAACAGCAGCGGTATCCAGCGCTTTGAGTTGTCGGCCGACAATGGCAGCAGCTTTGTGAACGCCGGTGTGGATGTGGGCCAGGCGGTCACGATTGGCAGCGGCACCAGCGCCCTGGGCACGGTGTCCGCCACCAACCCGAATGGCCCCAGCGGCCAGAGCTGGAACTACATGCGCCTGCTGAGCAGCTTCACGCTGTCGGCCAAAAGTGCGGCCAGCCTGACTGGCTTTGCCTCCATCACCCCGGTGCCTGAGCCCAGCACCGGCCTGATGCTGCTGTCGGGTCTGGGCATGTTTGGCACCATGCTGCTGCGCCGTCGTCATGGCACTTCCAAATGAGCTGTTGTGTGCGTAGCCGGCTGGGCGCAATCGGGTTTGTCGCGCTGCTGGCAATGCCCTTTGGCGCCAACGCGCTGGTGGGCGGGGCGGGTGTGGCCGTCAACAGCGCCACCTCGCCCTGGTCTGGCGTGGGCAGCCTGAGCGTGGGCGGAAACTTGTTTACCGGCACCCTGATTGCACCAGGCTATGTGCTGACAGCCGCGCATGTGGTGGCCGGTGCGGACCTGGCCAACGTGAGCTTCCAGGTGAATGCGGGCACCAGCTATGCCATGGCGGCCAGCCAGATTTATGTCAACCCGGACTACACCGCCAGCACCGCAGGCAACGCTGCGGGCGACCCGACCAACCACAACGACCTGGCCATCATCCGCCTGGCTGGTGCGGTGGGTGCGGACATTCCGTTCTACAACCTCTACAGCGGCAACCTGCAGGGCGTGGACCTGAATTTTGTGAGTTTTGCGGGCAGCACCACCGTGAAGCAGACCGGTGAAAACATTGCAGACACGCTTTTCACCAACGTGGCGGGGACCAACAAGACCTATATGTTTGACTTTGACGGCCCCAACCTGTCGACCAACGTGATGGGAGGCGGCACGCTGGGTACCAACCGCGAAGCCTCGATGGTCAACGGCGACTCGGGCAGTGCTGCTTTTGTCTATTCCCAGGGCCAGTGGCAGCTCGCGGGCATCAACACCTTTGAGGCCACCTTTGGCGGCCAGTCCACGCAGAGCGGTGCCTATGGCACGGGCGGCGGTGGTGTGGTGCTGGCGGGCTATTCGTCGTGGATCAGCAGTGTGGTGACTGCACCCGTGCCGGAGCCCGAAAGCGGCGCCATGCTGCTGGTCGGCCTGGCCTTGGTGGGCAGCGTGAGCCGCCGCAAGAGCCACCGTCTTACCAGCGCAAAAGACGAGAGCCAAGCGTAGCGCCGATGGCGGTTGGAATCGCGATACCCAGAACGTACCAAATGCCCAGAAAAGGCGCGGCCGATTCTGTGCAGTGCAGCGCGTAAACAAGCGCGCCCAAAGCGCCTGACAGCAAGCCAGCCGCCGCACCCGTCAGCGTCAGGCGGGTAGGCGCGAGACCTTTGACGCACCAGAACGTCACGATAAACAGTGGCACGGACAGCACAGAAATATTGAGCGCGCAGGTCCCCCATGACGAACCCTGAACCAGGCCCAGGCGATGTTCCGGCAAGGTGGTAATCAGCGAAGCCGCTGCCACGAGCCAGACCACCAGCAAGGGTGCAGCGATGAGCACCCAGGCAAAGCCAACTTTCGCACCGGGGCGGGACAGCTGCTCAGTGAGGGCCAGTGCGCCAAGGGCCAGAAATGCGGTAAACGCCAGCTTCATCCAGAACGCCCCTTGTGCCACCGCCTGTGCCAGGTCTGCCCGCAAACCCATGGTCAGCAGCATCAGCAGGGCAGTGAGCGGCAAGCCGGCTGCCAGTGCGATGGCAAACCGGCGTTCCACGACATGCGTTGGCACCGGGTCTGGCGTTGCCGCCAGTAGGGAAATGAGTTCATCGGTCTTCATACGGTTCCCCTGATTTTTGCGGCAAGTGCCTTCATGCCACGGTGCACTCCGGTCTTGATGGCAGACTCTGACATTCCCGTGAGCTTGGCGGTCTCAACAACGGACAAGCCCTCCAGCTTCACATGCACGATAGGCAAACGCTGCTTTTCCGGAAGGGTGGCCAACAATTTGCCCACATCGCGTTTGGCATCAGCGGCATCGGAGTCTGTGTGGGCAAACAGTTCCAATTCATCGTCCAGTGGGTCCGTCATTCCTTCGCGTGACGAACGCGAACGCAACCTGTCTATAAATTTGTAACGGGCAATCGCATGCACCCAAGCGGTCAAGGGCTGGTCTTTTTGGTAAGTGTGGCGCTGGTTGTGCACCGCAATCAGTACTTCCTGCACAAGGTCCTCCACTTCATCCATTCGCTGTATCAGCCGCTTTCGGAAATAGGCGCGCAGATGTGTGCTCAGCGCCTTCAGAAAGCCATGGTAGGCCACTGAATCGCCCCCCAGCCCCAAAACCAGCAAGCCACGCAGCCGACTTTCGCTTTCCGCAAATTGCACCTCTCGCTGCTTAGTTCGGTCCATAAGGTCTATTGGTTACATCAGTTTAAAAAAATATTTTTCATGATTTTTTCGAGCAGGTGCAACCGGATGCCACTTTGCAACGAACTAATGGAGAGACTGTAACGGACGCCTTCGTGCAGACCGTGCAGCCTTGGTCACCTCACTATGTAACTTTAAGGATGCTTCCTATGAAATTCGTCAAAACTGCCATGTTTCTCGCCCTGTCAGGCGTCTTGTCACTTGCCGCCGCGGGCGAGATCAAGCCCTTCAACCAGCAGGATTTCGACAAGCTGACACAGGAAGGAAAACCGGTCTTGCTGGACATCAGCGCCACCTGGTGCCCCACCTGCAAAGAGCAAAAGCCTATCGTCGAAGGCCTCATGAAGCAGCCTGCCTACAAAGACGTGACCCTCATGACCATCGACTTTGATTCTGCCAAGCCCACGCTCAAAATGTTCAAGGTGAATATGCAAAGCACGCTGATTGCGTTCAAAGGCAGCAAGGAGGTAGCCCGTTCCGTCGGAGACACCACCCCGTCCGGCATTGAAGGCCTGGTAAGGAAGACGGTCTACTGATGGAGTTCGGCCTCGGCTCCTACGGCTTCGGGTTTCTGGCGGGGCTGCTTTCAACGCTGTCTCCGTGCGTGCTGCCGATCATCCCGATTTTGTTGGGGTCTGCCGCCAACACCCATCCGCGCGCACCGCTGGCCTTGGCCGGTGGACTCGCCATCTCCTACGCCCTGATTGGCACGGGCCTGGCATGGGCTGGCTCGGCCTTGGACCTGGATACTTCGGTATTCCGAAGCGCAGGCGCCGCCATCCTCGGACTGCTGGGTCTTGTGCTGGTGTCGGGCAGCTTGCAGCAGCGATTTGCATCGGCCACCGCAGGCATTGGCGACGCTGGCAACAACCTGCTGGCGCGCATGAATCTCGATGGCCTGTGGGGCCAATTCGCCATCGGCCTGGTGCTGGGGGTGGTATGGAGTCCATGCGTGGGGCCCACCTTGGGCGCGGCAGTGGTCCTGGCCAGCCAGGGCTCCCAGCTGCCACAGGTGGCGCTGCTCATGGGCATCTTTGGCATCGGCGCGGCCCTGCCCATCGTGGCGCTCGCCTATGTCAGCCGCAGCGCCATGACAAAGATGCGCGGCAAACTCATGCAAGCGGGCAAGACTGGCAAGATGCTTTTGGGTGCCATCATGATCGCTCTGGCCGTGATGATCTTGTCAGGGGCAGACAAGCCGATCGAGTCCTGGCTGGTGGACCATTCCCCCGCCTGGCTCACCAAACTGACAACGCGCTTCTGATGTTTACATCTGCGCGTGGCGAGCTTCAGGCCGACTGCTTGCGGCGGCGCACCGTGGCACCCACAAGCCCCAAGCCCGCCAGCAACAGGGCCAGCGAATCGGGTTCCGGCACGGCCGTCACATCGGTGTACATGCCGTCAAAGCGGTAGTTGGCCGCCAGGCCGTTGACGGTGGTCTGGCCTATGAGTTGGCGGAAGTCTGCATTGCCAGAGACATCACCCAGAATGCGCAGGGCGTAGTCGCTGGAGGCATCGGTGATCGACAGGAACTTGCCCTGGGCAATGCTGCCCAGGCTGCCAAAGGTGATCTTCGAGAATTGCAGGGCAATCGTGGCGTTATCCAGCAGGGACAGGCTGGCAAACGCCTGGCCATCGCTGCCCGCTGCGTTGGCAATTTCAAGCGCGCCGCCGTTGAGCACCAGGCTGCTGCTGGCAGAAAGGCGGTTGCTGCCATCGAGCGTCAGCGTGCCGCCGCTGAGCAAGGTGGTGCCGGTGTAGTCGCTCACGCCCGAGAAGGTGACCTGGCCATTGCGGATTTCCACGGTGCCGAAGTTGGAAACCGAACCGGCGTAGGCAAAGCTCTGGCCTGCGCCTGGCTCTACCGTCATGGTGTTGATGCCGCCCTCACCGCCGTTGATGTTGCCCAGGATGGAGGCCGAGCCGCCGCTCACATACAGTGTGTTGTTGCCAGCACCCATGTCGATGGCGCGCCCGCTGCTGGCGCCGTTGATCAGGCCTGCGTTGTTGATGGTGTCGTTGTCGACGCCGGTCTGTATGGCCGACGCGCTGGCTCCGCCGCCCAGGATGGTGGCACCGGCGTTGTTGTTGATCACCACGGTAAAGCCGCTGGCCGGGCCACCCACGTAGATGGCCGAGTCGTTGCCGCCGCGGATCAGGCCACCAGCCTGGTTGGTGACCACGGCGTTGGCATAGATGGCTTCGCGTGTGCCAATCAGTGCACCGCTGGTAATGTCATTGCCCAGCAGGCTGATGCCGCGGCCCAGCGCGTTGGTGTTGCCCGCAGACACCAAGCCCTCGATGGTGCCGGAGTTGGTGATGCTGCCACCGCCCACGGTTATGCCTTCGCTGAAGGCCAGACCGGCTGCGGGCGCGCTGAAGGAATTGACCGAGCGGATGGTGCCGGTGTTGGTGATGTTGACGAGTCCGTCCACGTCCACGCCATCGCCGTCACCCGTAACGCCGTTGCCGGTGATGGTGCCCGCATTGGTGATGGTGACCAGTTGCATGTTGTTGAAGCCATCCAGGTTGATGCCGGAGCCGTTGTTGCCGCGGATCATGCCGCCCAGGCTGTTGGCAATGGTGGCGTTGAAGCTCACTGTGGCATCCAGCGCGCCACCGGCAATGCCGGCGCGGCCGCCGTCGATCACGCCGCTGGCAAAGTTGCTGACCTGGGCACCGCTGTTGTTCTGGAAGTCGATGCCGTCGCTGCTGCTGCCCAAACTGGTGGTGGCCTGGATGGTGCCGTAGTTGTTCACCACGCCATTCACGCCGGTGCGCACAGCGTCGGCCTCATAGGCCCTGAGCAGGCCGCCCGCGTAGTTGTTCACCACATTGGCGCCAGTCTGCATGGCGGTGAAGTCCACCGCCTGCGAGCCGCCTGCCGAGGTATTCAGGGAGATGATTTGCGCATAGTTGTTCAGCGTCACCGAAGCCGGTGTCTTGTTCATCTGGATCACGTCGGCGTCAGTGGCCTGCATCAGGGCCGCGGCGTTGGTGAGGCTGCCGTTGGTGATCATCAGGCCTGAGACGCCTGTGTTGTCGCGGATCACGCGGCCCGTGCCGGTCTGCAAAACCGTGCCCAAATTGGTGACGGTGGCATTGGCGCCGGAGATGGTGATGGCCACCGTGGAGCCGCTCACGCTCAGGCTGCTGCCCGCTGCAATGCTGCCGGTCTGGCCGCTGGCGGTGCCCAGGGTCTGGGCCGTTGTGGAACTGCCCGTGATGGCGAAAGTGCCGGCGAAGGCAGAGCCCGCACCAAAGGTCAATAAGCCGGCCACGGCCAGCGCGCGGCTGATGGTGCGGGGTTGAAGTCCGGAATCGCGTAAGCAAAGGCTGGGCATGACAGGTGTCCTGTGAGTAAAACTACTCCTGGATTGAACCCGGCCCAGGTTACAGTCTGATGCCGCGCAGCCACCGCGGGCCTCATCCGAACGGCTGCAAGGCCCCGGAACCGTCACATGGAACTGCTAGGCTCGCCGCGAACGCGCATCCGCATCGGGGTGTGCCATCCGGAAGCCATGCATGCAGAAAATCCTTTTGTCGCTCCTGGCCCTGGCCGCCTGTGCCATGGCCACTTCACTCGGTTTGATGGCCTGGCAGGGTCTGGGGCAGCGGGGGCTGCCAGAGTGGTCCACGCCGTTTCAGGCCGTGGCGCTGGCCAATGGGCAGGTGTTCTTCGGTCGGCTGGACCGGCCGGGCGGCGACTATCTGGTGCTGCGCGATGTGTTCTATATCCAGACGCGACAAAACCCCGAAACCAAAGAGGTGGCCAATATTCTCGTCAAACGCGGTGGCGAGGCCCACAGCCCGGACCGCATGGTCCTGAACCGCCAGCAAGTGATGCTGATTGAGCCGGTAAAGGAAGACTCGAAAATAGCGAAATTGATTACCGAGCAGGGCGCTTCGCGGTAGCTTCAACAGCTTGCCTTGGCTGCAAGACCGCAGGCCTTGGCGGGCCGCTTTGGGGCGCACTAAACGTCGAATTTCGCCCAGGCCGTGTCGCTGTTCGTTTCAGTGACTTCTGCCACGGGTATGTCCCTTGGTCTTTGTCGCCGTTCACTCCAAATGGATTGCGAGGCCGGTGTTGGCTCCATGGGCGCAGGCGATTCAAGCGGCGCTGGCTTCGTCACCTGTAAAGGTGCTGGTCTGGACACCGCAGACTTCTTTGGCAAATTATTTTTGCTCTTGAAGATGCGGAACAAATAGTTAAATATGGACACGTTATTTCCCCCTGCGTCCGGATTACAGCAGACTTTGAAAATACCCGTCCCAGCGCAAGGTAGTGAGCCGAAGGGTCGGCACCTGCCCGGTGGCTACTTGGTCAGGTGCCGCATGGCCTCTTCCAGCCCCTTGAGGGTGAGCGGAAACATGTGCTGCTGCACCAGTTGCTGCACCAGGGCAATGCTTTGGCGGTACTGCCAGACGCCTTGCGGCTCGGGATTGATCCAGGCGAACTTCGGGAAGGTGTTGGTCAGGCGGCCTATCCACTCGGCACCGGCCTCGGCGTTGTTGTATTCCACGCTGCCGCCGGGTTGCAGGATTTCGTAGGGGCTCATGGTGGCATCGCCCACGAAGATGAGTTTGTAGTCCTTGTTGTACCGGCGCAATATGTCCCAGGTGTCGGACTTTTCGGCAAAGCGGCGCCGGTTGTTCTTCCACATGAAGTCGTAGGGGCAGTTGTGGAAGTAATAGAACTCCAGGTGCTTGAACTCGGTCTTGGCGGCGCTGAACAGCTCTTCCACGCGGGCGATGTGCTCGTCCATGGTGCCGCCCACGTCCATCAGCAGCAGCACCTTTACCTGGTTGTGGCGCTCGGGCCGCATCTTGATGTCCAGGTAGCCAGCGTTCTCGGCCGTCTTGCTGATGGTTGCATCCAGGTCCAGCTCTTCCACATGGCCTTCGCGGGCGAACTTGCGCAGGCGGCGCAGGGCCACCTTGATGTTGCGCGTGCCCAGCTCCTGGGTGTCGTCGTAGTCCTTGTAGGCGCGCTGGTCCCAGACCTTGACGGCGCTCTTGTTGCGGCCCTTGTCCTGGCCGATGCGGATGCCCTGCGGGTTCTGGCCGTAGGCGCCAAAGGGCGAGGTGCCGCCCGTGCCTATCCATTTGCTGCCGCCTTCGTGGCGCTCGTTCTGCTCTTCCAGGCGTTTCTTGAGCGTCTCCATCAGCGCGTCCCAGCCCATTTTTTCAATCTTCTCCAACTCTTCGGGACTCAGATTCAGTTCCAGGTTCTTGCGTAGCCATTCGAGCGGCAGTTCCTTGGTGAAATCGGTCACCAGCTCCACGCCCTTGAAATAGGCGGCAAAGGCGCGGTCGAACTTGTCGTAGTGCTTTTCGTCTTTGACCAGGGCCGTGCGGCTGAGGTAATAGAAATCGTCGACCTGGTAACCCGTGCCCTCTTCATTGGTGCCAGGCGTGGCGTGGCGCGGGCCGACTACGCCCTTTTGCAGCGCTTCGAGCAGCACCAGGTACTCCTTGACGGACACCGGCAGTTTGGCTGCGCGCAGGGTGTAGAAGAAGTCGAGCAGCATGGCGCCTTCAACTGTTTTTGCAGGAATTCATCCGCGCGGCTTGTTCAGGGAATGCAGCAGTTGTGCCTTTACCTCGGGCCACTCGCCCGCGCGCAGGCTGTACATCACGGTGTCGCGGATGGTGCCGTCCCGGCGCAGGGCGTGGCCGCGGATGACGCCGTCTTTTTTGGCACCCAGGCGCTCAATGGCGGCTTGTGAGGCGAAGTTGAAGTTGTCGGTGCGCCAACCCACCACGTGGCAACCCAGGGTTTCAAAGGCATGGGTCATCAAGAGCAGTTTGCAGGTGGTGTTGACGTGGCTTCTCTGCACGCTTTTGGCGTACCAGGTGTAGCCAATTTCCACGCGCTTCACGGCGGGCAGGATGTCGTGGTAGCTGCTGCTGCCAATGATCTTGCCGCTGGCAGAGTCCACCGCCACAAAGGCAAAACGGTTGCCTGCCTCGCGCATGGCCAGGGCGTCTTCAATGTACTTGCGGGTCTGCTCGGGTTCGGGCACCGAGGTCACGCGGATGTTCCAGAGCTCGCCGTCGGCGGCGGCGGCGCAGAGGCCCGCTTCGTCCTCCAGGGTCATGGGGCGCAGCGCAATGCCGCGGTCGCTGAGGGTGACGGGTTCTACAAATGCCATGTCATTCATCTTTCGGAGTGGTGTTGCGTGTGCTGGTATTGCGTGTGCGCCAACGGCGCGCCAATTGAAGTCCGCCGCCACCGCCCAGGCCGACCAGCACGATGCCGCCTATGCTGGCGTTGCCATAACCGGCGGCAAAAATGTCCAGGCCCAGCAGGCGCCCGATCCAGAAGCCCAGCAGGGCGCCGCCGACAAAGCCGACCGCGTCGGAAATGCCTTCGAGCAAGAGACTGTTTTTCATGGCGTGGGGCTGGTGGTAGTTAGCGGTTGTTGCGCTGCATGAACATCAGCTTCTCGAACAGCGTGACGTCCTGCTCGTTCTTCAGCAGCGCGCCCACCAGCGGTGGCAGGGCGGTCTTGTCGTCTTTGGCGTGCAGGGCGTCCAGCGGAATGTCTTCGGCCAGCAGGAGCTTCAACCAGTCCAGCAGCTCGCTGGTGGAGGGCTTTTTCTTCAACCCGGGCAGGCCACGGATTTCGAAGAAGGTCTTCATGGCGGCGCTCACCAGTTCTTTTTTGAGGCCGGGGAAGTGCACGTCCACGATGGTCTGCATGGTGCTGGCGTCGGGGAACTTGATGTAGTGGAAGAAGCAGCGGCGCAGGAAGGCGTCGGGCAGCTCCTTTTCGTTGTTGGAGGTGATGAAGACCAGTGGCCGGTGCTTGGCGCGTATCAGCTCGCGGGTCTCGTAGCAGTAGAACTCCATGCGGTCGATTTCGCGCAGCAAGTCGTTGGGGAACTCGATATCGGCCTTGTCGATCTCGTCAATCAGCAGCGCAACCTGGCGGTCGGCGGTAAAGGCCTGCCACAGCACGCCTTTGACGATGTAGTTGTGGATGTTCCTGACGCGCTCGCCGCCGTCAATGTCGGAGAGCTGCGAGTCGCGCAGGCGGCTCACCGCGTCGTACTCATACAGGCCCTGCTGCGCCTTGGTGGTGGACTTGATGTGCCATTGCAAGAGCGGCATGTCCAGCGCCTGTGCCACTTCTTCGGCCAGCATGGTCTTGCCGGTGCCGGGCTCGCCCTTGACCAGCAAGGGGCGCTGCAGGGTGATGGCGGCATTGACCGACAACTTCAGGTCCTGGGTGGCAACGTAATTCTGCGAGCCGTTAAATTTCATGGCAATTGGGAGACCGTAAGGGTTGATCAGGATCAATGGGCGAGAAGGTAGCAGGGGCAGACCGATATAATGCGCCAGTCAATTTATACCCATCATTCTTGGATTGTCCGCGCAAAATGAACAAACTGTTTTCGTCCGTAGCTGCCGCGCTTGTCGCGTGTGTGACCCTGGTGTCTGCGCAAGCGCAGGAAGTTCAAGGGGATGCCAAGATGGGCGCCAAGAAGAACGCCATGTGCATCGGCTGCCACGGTATCGTGGGCTACCAGGCCAGCTTCCCTGAAGTGCACAAGGTGCCCATGATTTCGGGCCAGAGCGCCAAGTACATTGCCAGCGCACTCAATGCCTACAAAAAGGGCGAGCGCAAGCACCCCACCATGCGCGGCATTGCCACCTCGCTCACCGACCAGGACATTGCCGACCTGTCGGCCTACTACGCTGGCAGCGGTGTGGTGGAAGGCGCGGCCGCCTTGCCCGCAGCACCTGCTGCAACCGGACACGCCGCCGAGCTGGTGGCCAAGGGCAACTGCACCTCCTGCCATGGCGCCAGCTTCAGCGCCCCGATTGACCCCAGCTACCCGCGCATTGCCGGCCAGCATGACGACTACCTGTTCGTGGCCCTCAAGTCCTACAAGAACGACAGCAGCGCCCAGGTGGGCCGCAGCAACGCCATCATGGGCGGCGTGGCCAAGCAGTTCTCGAATGCCGAGCTGAAAGAGCTGGCCGCCTACGTGGGCAGCCTGCCCAGCAACCTGAAGACCGTGCCGGAGAGCCGCTTCCGCTAAGCCCGCAACATCGCCAAAAAAACGCCACATCCGTGGCGTTTTTTTATGCGCGGTTGGTTTTCAATCCTGGGTGGCATGGCGCTGGATGCAGGCGATGTAGCTGTCGCCATCCGGTGCACGCCCGGCCTGCTGGCTCTCCCACAGCATCTGCCCCAGGCACTCCATGGCCTCATGGTGCGCCTGGTGCAACGAGTTGCGTTTGTGCGTCAGCAGTTCCACCGCCTGGCGGATGCCGCGCGGCTGGTCGATGCTGCACTGCTCGCTGATGGAGAGGTGCATGGACAGGTGCAAAAACGGATTGCTGCGACCGGGCTCGCTGGTCTGCATGGCGGCCAGCGCGGCGTCCACGTCGGCGAGCTCGGTGTGGTACTCGGGGTGCTCGTCCATCCAGCGCGCGGCCAGGGTTTCAATGGCTTCGAGCGGCAGGCCATCGCGCGCCTTGGCAAAGGCACCGCAAAAAAAGCGGCGCACGTCTTCTTGGGAGGGGCTGAACATGCGGCGAAGCGTAGCACGCCCGTAGGGCCTATTGCCCCCGCCACGGCGCCATGCGGCCAGGCTTTGCTGGTTACATTTGACGCATGACGTTTCCGCTGATTACCGAACCCTATTTTTATGCTGTCACCATCCCCGCCGTGCTCCTGCTGGGCATCAGCAAGAGCGGTTTTGGCGCCGGTTTTGGTTCGCTGGCCGTGCCCATGATGGCGCTGGCCGTGACAGTGCCGCAGGCTGCCGCCATCCTGATGCCGGTGCTTTTCCTGATGGATGTGCTGGGCATGGCGGCCTTTCGCAAGGACTTTGACATGGCCTTGCTGAAGTTCATCCTGCCCTTTGGTGTGTTGGGCATTGTGGTGGGGGCGCTTCTTTTCAAGGTGCTGGATGCGCACACCGTGGCTGCCATGGTGGGCGTGTTCACGCTGCTTTTTTTGGCGCAGCGCCTGTTGTTTCCACCCAAGCCCAACAGCCCCTTGCCACCCAAATGGCTGGGTGCCTTGCTGACCACCACCTCGGGCTTCACCAGCTTTGTGGCCCATGCGGGCGGACCGCCCATCAATGCCTATGTGATTCCGCTCAAGCTCTCACCGATCAAGTTCACCGCCACCATGGCCTTTTTCTTTTTTGTGGTGAACCTGTGCAAGTGGATTCCCTATGCCTGGCTGGGCCTGCTGGATGTGCGCAACATGGCCACCTCGCTGGTGCTGCTGCCGATCGCGCCCATTGGTGTGTGGATCGGTGTGCGCATGGCGCGCCGCATCAGCCAGGTGTTGTTCTACCGGTTTCTGTACCTGGGCATGTTGCTGACCGGGCTGAAGCTGGTGTGGGACGGCTTTGCGGGTTAGTCAGCCAGCGCCGACCCCTGCCGACAGGCAATGCCGCCGGGTTGCTATCCCCGGTCAATTCCGTACCATGCCATACAACGCCAAGGAGGTCTCCCATGCCAGTGCTAGTCATTGCCAACCCCAAAGGGGGTGTGGGCAAATCCACCCTGTCCACACAGGTGGCGGGTTATTTTGCGTCGCAGGGCCACGCCGTCATGTTGGGGGACGCCGACCGCCAGCAGTCCAGCAAACTGTGGCTGGGCTTGCGGCCCGCCAGTGCGCGGACCATCCGCAGCTGGGAGTTTGATGAAGACCAGATTGCCAAGCCACCCAAAGGCACCACCCACGTGGTGCTGGATACGCCCGCCGGGCTGCATGGCAGGCGTTTCAGGGACATCCTGAAGCTGGCCGACAGCGTGCTGGTGCCCCTGCAGCCCAGCGTGTTTGACATCTTTGCCACGCGCGCCTTTCTGGACGAACTGGCGCAAAGTGCCCGTGCGTCGAAACTGCGGGTGGGCCTGGTGGGCATGCGCGTGGACGCCCGCACCATAGCCGCCGAACAGCTCGACGCCTTTGTGCAAACCACCGGCCTGCCCATGGTGGGCTATGTGCGCGACACACAAAACTATGTGCACCTGGCCGCCCAGGGCTTGACGGTGTTCGATGTGGCGCCGGCCCGGGTGGAGCGCGACCTCGAACTGTGGCAACCGATTACCGCCTGGCTGGACCAGCGTTAGGGACCAGCCACTCACGGCCACCAGGATTCAGGCGAATCCATTTTGGCGCCAGGCCTCAAACACGGTGACTGCCACCGCATTCGACAGGTTCAGGCTGCGTTGCCCGGCGCGCATGGGTAGCCGGAGGCACTGGTCCGGGCCAAAGCGGGTGCGCACCGCCTCCGGCAGGCCCCGGGTCTCCGAGCCAAACACCAGCCAGTCGCCCGGTCGCAGTGCGACTTCATAGGGGCTGCGCGTGCCGCGTGTGCTCAGGGTGAAGAGGCGCGATGGGTCTGGTGCTTCGCTTGCCAAAAAGGCTGCCCAGTCGGCATGGCGCTCGAGCGTGGCGTACTCGTGGTAATCGAGCCCGGCGCGGCGCATCTGCTTGTCTTCCATGGAAAAACCCAGCGGCTCCACCAGATGCAGGTGGCAGCCGGTGTTGGCCGCCAGGCGGATGATGTTGCCGGTGTTGGGCGGGATTTCCGGCTCCACCAAAACGATATTGAACATGTCCGTATTATTCCGCGCGCTGCGTGTGTTCGGCGCGTTCCGTGCGGGCCAGTACCAACGCGGTGATGTGCATGGCGCCCGCGCGGCGCAGCACGCGCGCGGCCTCATGCAGCGAGGCGCCGGTGGTCATCACATCGTCGAGCAGCACCACGCGCTTGTTGGCAAGCCCCGCCGCATGCGCGGGCTCCAGTGCGTAGGCGCCGCGCACGGCGAGCCGCCGTTCGGCGCGCGACAAGGCGCTTTGCGGCACGGTGTCCTTGACACGCAGCAGCACATCGGCGCGCACCTTGTCGGGTGCCAGGGCCTTGGCCAACTGCAGGGTCTGGTTGAAGCCGCGCAGCTGCAATCTCTTGGGTGAGAGGGGCATGGGCAGCAGGCAATCGGACGCATCCAGAGCAAGTTCAACCCAGGGCGCGCTGCGTAGCAGGGTGGCCAGGGTGCGTGCCCAACCGGTTTGGCCCTGGAACTTGAACTGCGTCACCAAACCGGCCCAAGGGTAGTCATAGCCCACCGCGGCCAGTGTCTGGTCCAAGGGGGGTGGCGCTGTGATGCAGGCGCCGCATTGGCGCATGCCAGCCAGCACCGGCAGGGCACAGGTCTGGCAGCGCGGCTGCGGCTGGCCAAAGCGCTGCACGCAGGCGTCGCACACCGGGCGCGAGGGCCAGGCAAGGCAGACCGCGCACTGGCTGGGCAGGCGATCGACCAAGCCTGTGAACAAGCGGCCCCACATGGCGCCAATATACTGGCCCTTCGACCGCAGTACCACCATGAGCACCCAACGCCCCCCCACCATTGATCCCCAGGCCGCCCAGCGCTGGGCCCTGCAATTGTCCGAGCAGTCGCCCTGGCTGCATGAGGAAGTGGCCAGGCGCATGGAAGAGCGTTTGGCATACATCGTGCGCACGCCTGCCAGCTGGCTGCACTGGGGCCCGCTGCAGGGCGGCCTGCAGGCGCAGGCTTCCCTGGCCAGGCGTTACCCGCAGGCCCGCTGCTTTGTGCAGCAAGGCCATGAGGTCCAGGCACTGCGCGTGCGCCAGCACTTGCAGCAAAGCTGGTGGAAGCCGCAGCGCTGGCTGGGCAGTGGCCCGCAATTCACGGCGCCGACGGAGCCGGTGCAGATGCTGTGGGCCAACATGGCCTTGCACATGGAGGCCGACCCGCAAGGCCTGATCCAGCGTTGGCACAGCGCACTGGCGGTGGACGGTTTCCTGATGTTTTCCTGCCTGGGCCCGGACACTTTGCGGGAGCTGCGCACGCTGTACGCTGAACTGGGCTGGCCCGAGCCCAGCCATGCCTTCACCGACATGCACGACTGGGGCGACATGCTGGTGCATGCGGGCTTTGCCGAACCCGTCATGGACATGGAACACATCACCCTGAGCTACTCCAGCGCAGACACACTGCTCAGCGAGTTGCGCGGCCTGGGGCGCAACCTGCATCCGCAGCGCTTTGGCGCTCTGCGGGGCAGGCAATGGCACCAGGCCCTGCGTCGGGCATTGGAGCACCGTTTGCGCGGTCCCGATGGAAGGCTGTATCTGACGTTTGAGGTGGTCTACGGGCACGCCTTCAAACCGCATCCGAAGCTGACGGTTGCGTCAGAAACACGGGTGCCGCTGGACGAAATGCGCAGGTCATTGCGCCAGATCAAGTCACCCTGAGCAGGCATTTGGACAAAGGCGCTTGACAACTCCTGGCGATGTAATCCCGCAGTAAAGCGCTGGGCTACAATCGCCCACTATTGAAGTCTGGCGCAGCAATGCGAATGGGCCCTGAAAAAGGGTCGCGGCTTCCAGCAATCGAGACGAAATACAGAAGCATGAAAGAGGTAAGAACGATGAAGAGCGTTTCCAATGGGCTGGCTTCCTGGATGTTGTCAGCCGCCGCTTGGGCCGGTACCGGTGTGTTCTCGTTGGCACATGCGGTAACTGACCTGCCCGGCGGGCCTGGTGTCAACCAGCTGAACCTGACCCAGGGCGTGACCAAGATTTCGGCGGACCAGGCCTGGTTGCATTGGTTCATGCTGATTGTCTGCACCGTGGTTTTCCTGGCCGTGTTCGCGGTGATGTTTTATTCCATCTGGAAGCACCGCAAGTCGCAAGGCCATAAGGCGGCCCTGTTCCACGAGAGCGTGGCCGTTGAAATTGCCTGGACCCTGGCGCCCTTCGTTATCGTCGTCGCCATGGGCCTGATGGCCACCAAGACGGTGGTCGCCATGAAAGACACCACCAACGCTGACCTCACCATCAAGGCCACCGGCATGCAGTGGAAGTGGGGCTATGACTACCTCAAGGGCGAGGGCGAGGGCATTGGCTTCATCTCCACCCTGGA
>CANCCF010000020.1 GCA_947374485.1 Comamonadaceae bacterium
CGGCAGCGAGGTAACCCCACGCGTGGGGGCGACAAACCCGGCGCCGGGCCGCCCCAAGCCGGGTTGGCCCCCTTCGGGGGGCAGCGACCCACACGCAGTGGGGGAGCGTGGGGGCTATATCCCTAACGGATCGACGTCCACCGCCCAGCGTATCAGCCCCTTGCAGTCGGGCGCGGCGCGGGTGGCGTGCAGCACGTCGTGCCAGGCCGCCAGAAACTTTTGCAGCGCCGCGCGCGAAGGGCTTTCCACCAGCATCTGGGCGCGCTCCACATTGGCCACGCGCTGGATGGTCATGGGCACGGCCGGGTACACAAACACCTGCTCCAAAACCACGTCCCAGCCCGGCCACTGCGCCATGTCAGAAAGCGCAGCCTGGCGCGCCAGGTTCAAAAAAGCCTGGGCTGCTTCTTGCGTGCGGGCTTCCGCGCGCACCAGGGCCTGAGCACTGAAGGGCGGCATGCCGGCCTGCTGACGCTCCTTGAGTTGCTGCTCGGCAAAGGCCGGGTAGTCATGCGCCTTGAGCGCCGCATACAGGGCGTGGCCGGGTTGAAAGGTCTGGATCCAGACCTCGCTGCGTGCGCCCAGAGCGGCGTCGCGCCCGGCCCGGCCTGCGGCCTGCATCAAGAGGCTAAACAGGCGCTCGGGCGCGCGGAAGTCGCTGGAAAACAGCGCGCCGTCCGGGTTGATGGCGGCCACCAGGGTGATGCGGCGAAAGTCGTGGCCTTTGGCAATCATTTGCGTGCCCACCAGCACGTCCACCTCACCGGCATGCACGGCTGCC
The DNA here is from genome assembly GCA_947374485.1 of Comamonadaceae bacterium. Lineage (GTDB taxonomy): Bacteria > Pseudomonadota > Gammaproteobacteria > Burkholderiales > Burkholderiaceae_C > Allorhodoferax. Next base: position 782 of record CANCCF010000020.1, read on the forward strand.
AATTGGGTTTGCAGGGCACCTTTCAGGCGCGTGCTGTCGGCATCGATGCGGGCGATGCGCAGGGGCAGCCCTTGCGGGTGCTCCAGGCTCTCGGTGCCAGGGCGGCGCACATCGGCCAGCAGCCCGCCCAGCTGCTCTTCGAGCTGCTCGGTGCCGCGCCCCATGGGTTCGATGTCCGGGTTGCCACAGGCGGGGCAGGCGCGCGGCACGCGCTCGGTAAAGCCGCAGTGGTGGCAGCGCAGGGTGCGGTCGATTTTGTGGAAGACTTGATGCGCCGAGCAGTGCGGGCACTCGCTCTTCCAGCCGCAGTCGGCGCAGTGCAGCACCGGCGCATAGCCGCGCCGGTTCAAAAACACCATGCACTGTTCGCCTCGGCCCACGCGCTCCCGAATGGCATCGAGCAACGGCAGCGAAAACACCGCGCGCCGGGGCTGGTGGTTCATGTCCACGCGGCGCACCAGGGGCAGGCCGTCGGGCGTGCCGGATTGGGCCCGCATGGCATTGCGCGCAGCCTGGCCGGCCGGCGTATTGGCGTCGCCGGTGGCATGGCTGGCGTCAGTGTTCGTGAGCTGCGCACCGCCAATGCGGCTGGGCATGTGCAGGCGCAGGTAGCGTCCACCCTCTGCAGCCGGGCGGCTGTGGTACCAGCTCTCCAGCGCAGGCGTGGCCGAGCCGAGAATGACTTTGGCGCCTTCGAGCTTGCCGCGGTACACCGCCAGGTCGCGTGCCGAGTAGCGCGCACCTTCGCTGCTTTTGTAGCTGGGGTCGTGTTCCTCGTCCACCACGATCAGGCGCAGGGCGGGCAGCGAGGCAAATACCGCCATGCGCGTGCCCAGCACAATGCGCGCCTGCCCGCTGTGGGCGCCCAGCCAGCTCTTGAGGCGTTGCGGAGGGGTCATGCCACTGTGCATGGAGACCACCGCCTGCTCCCCATACACCGGCCCGAAGCGGGCCATGAAGCGCGCCTCCAGCTGCGGCGTGAGGTTGATTTCCGGCACCATCACCAGCGCTTGGGCGTCCGGGCTGGATGCCAGCAGCGTGGCCACGGCATGCAAATAGACCTCGGTCTTGCCGCTGCCCGTGGCGCCGAACAGCAAGAAGGGGCCGCTGTGTGTCTGGATCTGCTCCAGTACGGCGGCCTGCTCGGGGCTGAGCGCCTGCGCTGCCTGCACCGTGCCACCCATGGCAGCTGGGGGCTTGATGCGCTTGAGCCTGCGCTGCATCTGCAGCGGTGACAGATCGCGAAGCTGGGGTGGCAGCGCCGCCAGCGCCACCTCCCCCACCGAGCGCTGGTAGTACTGGGCGGCAAAGCCCACCAGCTGCTGCCAGGGCGCACCCAGCGGGGCAATACCTTCCAGGGTGCCCGCTATGTCGCGCACCTTGTCCGCATCGATCTCGCCGCTGGCGTCAGCGGCAGCGGCCTCCCACACCACACCCAGCGTTTCGCGTTTGCCCAGCGGCACACGCACCAGGGTGCCCGGGGGCAGCGACTGCGGGCTGCGGTAGGTCAGCACCGGGCCCAGGGCCGCATGCGCAGGAGTCTGCACCAGAACACACAGCCAGGTGCTCATGGGCAAAACGGCAAAAGCGCGCAACACGGGAAATGTGAAAAAGCGGTCATGGTGCGCAGAAAAGCGGGTGCCGCTTGGGCTGTTTTGTTGATGTAAAAATGAGGAAGAGCGGCTAAGTACTTGATTTACAAACCTTTTGTACTTAGTCCAAGATTTCTGTGGATAACTTTGTTTATATCTTTGCCTGAGCCCCGCCAAGGCCTTGTCCCACAAGGCTTTGGCTGAAATGCCCGCAAAAAAAGCAAAGTTTAAAATCCTTATAAATCAATGACTTACATGCGCTATGGAGTTTGTAGCGGACACTGCACCGTTTCCGCATTGCTGCTCTGCCGCATCCCCTGTTTTGTGCATAAGTGAAGACGCGGTGGCTTGTCAAGAGCCTAAAACGTGCTAGGCAAATCAGGCCCTTTGGGCTTTGGAGTGGCGGTGCACCGCCTCCACCAGGGCCGCCACGTTTTCTGGGGGTGTGTACTGACTTATGCCGTGACCGAGGTTGAAAATATGCGTGGGACCGGTGCCGGCACCCTGGTAAGGCGTGCCAAAACTGTCCAGCACGCGCGCCACTTCGGTTGCAATCTGCGCGGGTGGGGCAAACAGCACATTGGGGTCGATGTTGCCTTGCAAGGCCTTGCCGGGTCCGTTTTCGGCGCCGCCCACCAGGGCACGTGCGGCGCCCAGGTTCACCGTCCAGTCCAGGCCCAGCACCTCGCAGTCCAGCGGCGCCATGTCCTTGAGCCACAGGCCGCCACCCTTGGTAAAAACCAGGCGCGGCACGATCTGGCCGTCCACACCGGTGCGCTTCAGTTGCGCCAGCACGCGCCGGGTGTATTCGAGCGAAAAAGATTGAAACGCGCCATCGGCCAGCACGCCGCCCCAGCTGTCAAAAATCATCACCGCCTGGGCGCCCGCATCGATTTGCGCGTTCAGGTAGGCGGCCACGGCGTCGGCGTTCACGGCCAGCATGCGGTGCATCAGGTCGGGGCGGCTGTACAACATGGTCTTGACCAGGCGATAGTCGTCCGAGCCCTTGCCCTCGACCATGTAACAGGCCAGCGTCCAGGGGCTGCCGGAAAAACCGATCAGCGGCACGCGGCCGTTCAGGGCCTTTCGGATGGAGGTGACGGCGTCAAACACATAGCGCAGCTTCTCCATGTCCGGCACTTCGAGTTTCGCCACGGCAGCTTCGTCACGCACGGCGGTGGCAAAGCGTGGCCCCTCGCCCTGGGCGAAGGACAGGCCCAGGCCCATGGCATCGGGCACGGTCAGGATGTCGCTGAACAAAATCGCCGCGTCCAGCGGGTAGCGCTCCAGTGGCTGGAGGGTGACCTCGGTGGCGTAGTCGGTGTTGGTGGCCAGACCCATGAAGCTGCCCGCACGGGCGCGCGTGGCGCAGTACTCGGGCAGGTAACGACCGGCCTGGCGCATCAGCCACAGGGGCGTGTGGGCGGTGGCCTGGCGCATGCAGGCGCGCAGGAAGGTGTCGTTCTGGAGCGGGGCGTAGGTGGTCATGGGCGAAATGGATATTCGGTCGTTGCGGGATGCGGCATTGTCGCAGGCTCGCCGCGTCAGAGGCGCGCCAGCACCTGGCGCAGTTCGTCTGCGCCCAGGATTTCAGACAACACCACCGGCGCCCGGCCGGCCTGGTACACCACATATACCGGCACGCCGCTGCGCCCCAGGCTGGCCAGAGCCTGGGTGATGGCGGGGTCGCGGCGGGTCCAGGCGGCGCGCCGCAGGGTGACGTTTTTGGCGGCAAGGTCGGCCAACACGGCTGGGTTGGCCAGCGTGGTCTTCTTGTTGTACTGGCAGGTGATGCACCAGGCCGCGGTAAAGTCCACAAACACCGGCTTGCCAGCGGCCAGCTCTGCGTCCACCCTGCCTGGCACCCAGGCCTGCCAGACGCCGGCCTGCGTTCCACTGGCGTTGCCGGACAGCACCTGCGCCTCTTCCATTCTAAAAATATTCGGCCCCACACTGGCGCCCAGCCACAGGGTGACCAGCAGGGACAGCGTGGCCACGGCGGTGCGGCTGCGCCCGGTGAGGTTCAGGCTCCAGGCCATCAGCGCCAGGCACAGCAACAGGGCCAGCAGGCTGGCCGCGCCGTCCACGCCGCTCAGGTGCCCCAGCACCCACAACAGCCAGACCACAGTGGCCCACATGGGGAAGGCCATGAAGCGGCGCAGCGTGTCCATCCAGGCGCCGGGTTTTGGCAGCCAGCCTGCCACGGCAGGTGCCCAGCTCACCGCCAGGTAGGGCAGGGCCAGGCCCAGACCGAGGGCGGCGAAGATGCCCAGCGCCTGTGCCGCAGGCAGCGCAATCGCATAGCCCAGTGAGGCGCCCATGAAGGGCGCGGTGCAGGGCGAGGCAATGGCCACCGCCAGCACACCCGACAAAAACGCATCGCCCAGCGGGTGGCGCAGTTGCACTGCGGCCAGGTTACCGGGCAGCAGGTTGCCCACCTCCAGCAGGCCCATGAGGTTCAGGCCGATCACGGTGAACAGCAGCGCCAGTGCCGCGAGCACGCCGGGCGACTGCAGCTGAAAGCCCCAGCCCAGCTGCTCACCCCCGGCGCGCAGGCCCAGCATCAGGCCACCCAGCGCCAGAAAGGACAGCACCACACCGCCGGTGTAGGCCAGGCCCTGGGCGCGATGGCTGTGGCCTGGTTCGGCGGTCTTGGTGAAGGCCAGCACCTTGATGGCCAGCACCGGAAACACGCAGGGCATCAGGTTCAAAATCAAGCCGCCCAAGATCGCAGCCAACAGCGCCAGGCCCCAGGCGCCCACGCTCTGGTCGGCCAAGGGGGCTGGGGCACTCGGGTTGCTGAGCTGGGTGTTGACCACCGGGGTGCTGGGGCCGGTGGGCAGTGCGGGCCACGCGCCCTGCACGGCGGCTTCGGTGCGCACGTTGGTGCCGTCCAGCGCCAGCACAAAGGCCAGATTGGCGGGCGCTTCACTGCGCAGGCCGGACAAGGGCAGGGTGGCAGACCAGCTGCCATCGGCCTGCCAGCTTTGCTGTCCCGCGTTGGCAGCGTCGGCCGCGGGGGAACGCGCAGTCTCGATGATATCGGGCGATTCAATGAAGGCGTTGATGTTCTTGCCGCGCCAGGCGGCAGGCAGACCGCGCACGCTCAGCGTCAGACCCTCCTTGCCCACCTGCACTGCAGAGCTGCCTTGCAATGCCACCGGCTCTGCAGCCCTTGCGTTGTCAAAGTCAGCCGCATGCAGGGCGGTGGAGCCGCGCAGGGGCACCTGCAGCACAAAGTTGCCGTCTTGCGGCACGCATTCCTGTTTGCACACCAGCCAGGAGGCCGAGAGATGGACTTCCAGGTTGTCGGCCAAAGGCCCGGGCGCAAAACCCTTGGCGATGGTGAGCGGCACCGGCAGCAGCACCGCGCCCTCAAAGCCGTAGTTGGAGAGGCTGCCGATGTTGATTTTTTGCGGCGTCGGCCAGGCGATGTCACCGGCGGCAACGCCTGCGGGCAGCTTCCATTCCAGGCGCGTGGGCAGGCCGGAGTCGCCTGCATTCTTCCAGTAGGTGTGCCACCCGGGCTGGTGCGCCAGCTGCAGGCCCAGCCACACGGTTTTGCCGGCATCCACACCGTCCGGGGCAAAGGCCAGCAGTTCGGCGCGCACCTGCGCAGTTTGCACCACGGCAGAGGTGCCACTGGTGCCACTTGTGCCGCTGCCAGCAGGCTTGGGTAACTGGGCCAGTGCGTTGCCGTGCAGTGCCAGCAGCAGGGCGAGGGCGCCAGCCAGCGGCGGAGTAAAGCGATAAAGCAGGGAAGAAAACAGCCGGGTCATAGACCCGCATTGTCGCCTCAGTCGCGTGACGGTGCCGTGTCGCCAAAAACAGCAGGCAGCTTGCTGGGGGCATGGATGCGCAGCTGCTTGTTCACATGCTCCTGGCCAAACACCACTTCGATGTCGGCCACGCGCACACCAAACAGCGGTGCCAGAAAGCGGACCATGTGGTCCGTGGCCTTGCCATCTTTGGGGGCGGCCGTGACGCTGACCTTGAGCTGCGTGCCCTTGGGCTTGCCAATGGCGTCTTTGGCGGCGGCCGGTTTGCCCAGAATGTTGACCACCAAGGTGTCACCGTCCCAGCCAAAGAAGCTGTCACCCGTGCTGTTGCGCTGCGTAGTGGAGGCGGTCTTGGGGTGATGCTTGCTTGCCATGCTTTGATAATACGGCCATGTCCGCCCGCATTGTGCTTGCCACCCTCAACGCCAAATACATCCACGCCTCGCTGGGCCTGCGCTACCTGATGGCCAATATGCTGCGCCACGGTGGCGCCGATCTGGCGGCTGTTGCATCGGTGCAGGAGTTCACCATCCAGCGCCCACCAGCGGAAATTGTGGATGCGCTTCTTTTGTCATTGGGCGATGCGGAAGTGCGCGTGGTCGGCCTGGGCGTGTACATCTGGAACGTCACCCAGACTACTGAAGTGGTGCGATTGCTCAAGGCCCGCTGCCCGCAAGTGACAGTGGTGCTGGGAGGCCCCGAGGTAAGCCACGAGTGGGAGCAGCAGGCCATCGTGCAGCTGGCCGATTTTCTGATCACCGGCTGGGGCGATGTGAGCTTTCCCAAGCTGTGCCGCGCGCTCATTTCCGGCCCGCAGCCGCTGATGAAAGTCATCGCGGGTGAGCAGCCGCCTTTGGACGCGCTGGACTTGCCTTATGCCCTGTACAGCGAGGCCGATCTGGCGCAGCGCGTGCTGTACGTGGAGGCATCACGCGGCTGCCCCTTCAAATGCGCGTTTTGCCTGAGCGCGCTCGACAAGACCGCCTGGGCTTTCGCGCTGGAGCCATTCCTTGACGAACTGGCCACGCTCTACGCACGGGGTGCGCGCACCTTCAAGTTTGTGGACCGCACTTTCAATCTGAAGGTGGACACCTCGGTGCGCATATTGCAGTTCTTTCTCGACCGGCTGCGAGCCTCACCGCAGGCAAAACTGTTTCTGCACTTCGAGCTGGTGCCCGACCATTTGCCCGATGCGCTCAAGGCCCTGATCGCGCAGTTCCCCGCGGGCGTGCTGCAGTTTGAAATCGGCATCCAGAGCTTCAACCCCGCGGTGCAGAGCCGCATTGCGCGCCGGCAGGACAACGCCCAGACCGAAGACAACATCCGCTGGCTGCTGGCCCACAGCATGGCGCACCTGCACACCGACCTGATCTTTGGCCTGCCTGGCGAGGGCTGGCAAAGTTTTGCCGCTGGCTTTGACCGCCTCTTTGCGCTGGGCCCGCATGAAATCCAGCTCGGCCTGCTCAAGCGCCTGCGCGGCACGCCACTGGCTCGGCGCAGCGTTGCGGGCACGCTGGCTGAAGACGGCATGGTCTACGCTGCAGAGCCGCCCTACACCGTGCAGCAGACCGGGGCTGTGGATGCGCAGGAGGTACAGCGCTTCGCCCGCATGGCCCGCTACTGGGACCTGCTGGTGAACTCCGGGCGCTTTGCAAAGGCCAGCCGCCTGTTGCTGAATGCACCCAGTGCTTTTGCTGCCTGGGCTGACTTTTCGCAGTGGCTGTGGCAGCGCACCGCCAGCACCCACCGGCTCACGCCCGAGGCCTTGCTCGACGCCCTGTTTGACTACCTGACGGCGGAGCGCGCGCTGCCGGCGCACACCGTGCGCAGCGCCTTGCTGGCCGACTACCTGGCCAGCGGCGCGCGCGCCAATCCGCAGGCCTTGCAGGGCCTGCTGCCACGCCGGGAAAAAGCGGCGCACCACCCCAAGGCCTTGGCCCAGCGCCAGAGTCGCCACCTGGCAGCGCTGACGGATGCTGCACTCATTAAGATAGGCCCATGAGTACCCCCTCCCGTTTCTGGGCCCATTGGTCCACCCGCGATTTTTCCCAGGCGCAAACGGACGGCCGCATGGCAGAGACCATTGCCATCTTGCCAGTGGCCGCCACCGAACAACACGGCCCGCACCTGCCGCTCAACGTGGACAGCGCGCTTATCGACGGCGTGGTGGCTGCCGCCCTGCCACACATCCCTGCCGAAGTGCCCGCCCTGTTCCTGCCTACGCAGGCCATAGGCCTGAGCCCGGAGCACGCCGCCTTTGCCGGTACCCTCACGCTCAAGGCCGAGACCACCCTCCGCCTGTGGACCGAACTGGCCGAAAGCGTGGCCGCCACGGGTGTGAAAAAACTGGTGTTGCTCAACTCCCATGGCGGCCAGGTCGGCCTGATGGACATCGTCGCGCGCGACCTGCGTGCCCGGCTTGGCATGCTGGTCTACAGCGTCAACTGGTTTTCGCTGCCGCTCACAGGCGAAAGTGGCGAGGATGTGAACGCGCTCTTCAGCGCGCATGAGCACCGCTTTGGCATCCATGCCGGTGAGATCGAAACGTCGATGATGCTGGCGCTCGCGCCCGATCTGGTGGATATGGCGCAGGCGCAAGACTTTGCCTCCACCTCGCAAGACCGCTCCATGCACTACGCCATTCTGGGCAACGGCAAGAGCGCCAAACTGGGCTGGCAGATGCAGGACTACAACGCTGCCGGTGCCGTGGGCAACGCGGCCGCCGCCACCGCTGAAAAAGGCCGCGCCGTGCTCGGCGCTGCAGGCCGCGCACTGGCGCAGTTGCTGGCAGAGCTGCACCAGTTGCCCCTGGCCACGCTGGTGGGCAAGCCTCTGGCGTAAGTGAAGCGATGCGTTTCGAAGGCACCATTACCCAATGGAATGAAGCCCGGGGCTTCGGCTTCATAGAACCCACCCAGGGTGGGCAGGCCATTTTTGTTCACACCAGTGCCCTGCCGCAGGGGATGCGCCAGGCGCCTTTGCAACGGGGCGTAAGCTTCGAAGTGGAGCGCAACGCCAAAGGACAAAAACGCGCGGCGCATGTGCAAGTGCTCCGGGCCATCCGGCACCGGCCACTGGTCCGGCAAGGCCGCTCTGGCACACGGGGCTGGACGGGCCTGTGGGCTATTCCAGCCTTCGCCTGCATTTACCTGGGCACCGCTTTTTTCTGGCCGGTACCCCTCGGGGTGGCCGGGGTCTATCTGGGCTGCAGTCTGCTGTGTTGCGTGGTCTATGCGGTGGACAAGTCAGCTGCGCAGGCTGGTCGCTGGCGCATCCCGGAAAACACCTTGCTGCTGCTCGGGCTGGCTGGTGGCTGGCCGGGCGCTGTGGTAGCCCAACAGTTGCTGCGGCACAAGACCACCAAGGCCTCTTTTCGCATCGCCTTCTGGTTCAGCGTGGTGCTGAATGTGGCCGGTTTTGTGGCTTTGGCTTCCCCGCAGGTAAACGGTTTCGCGGCCCTGCTGAGGGCCTGGCGACTTTAGCCCCGGGCATCTCCCGCACCCAGCCCCCGCGTGAGCCGGTTGGCTGCCAGCATGGCCAGCGTGCCAAAGATCACCAGCCCCGCGCCTTGGCCCGCCATCACCTGCACCGGGCCGTATTGCGCGCCCCACATGGCAAAGGGAATCGTGCCCAGGGTGGCGCGGGCCCAGTTGAAACCGGTGGACCACAGCGGGCGGCCCAGGTTGTTGAAGGCGGCATTGGCCACAAACAGGGCACCGGCAAAGAAGAAGCTGGCGCACACCCAACTGCAAAACGCGTGCACCATGGTGGCGGCCATGCCCTCCAATGAAAAAGCGCGAATCAGCGGCCCCTGCAGCAAGGCCAGCAGCAGCCAGGCCGTGCCCACTGCCAGCAGCATGAACCACAGGCTGGTGCGCAGGCACTCGCGCACCCGATCAAATTGTTTGGCTCCCAGGTTTTGCGACAGGATGGGCCCGACTGCACCGCTGAGCGAATAGATCAGGCCAAAGGCCACCGGCGTGACCCGGTCAACGGTGGCCTGGCCCGCCACGGCCGAGGCGCCAAACTGCGCCACGCTGTGGGTCACAAAGGCGGCACCCACCGGCGTGGCCAGATTGGTCAACACCGCGGGCCCGGCAATGGCGCCCAGGGCACGTGCGTCGGTGGCAAAGTGCGCGCGCTCAAAACGGCCCAGCAAGTGGTGCACACGCCATACGCCATGCAGGCCCAAGCCCACCATGACGGTGCGTGAAATCACCGACACAATGGCCGCACCGTCCAGCCCCAGGCCAAAAGCAAAGATGAACAAAGGGTCCAGGCAGGCCGTGACAAAGGCCGCTGCCAGCGTCACCACCATGGAACGCCGCGCATCGCCCACCGAGCGCAAGAGGGCCGAGTTGGCCATGCCAAAACCCAAAAAAGGCAGCGACGGCAGGGTGATGGTCAGGTAGCGCTGCGCCAGCCGCGCCACCTCGCCCGTGGCACCCAGCGTGGCCAGCAGGGACGGCAAAAACAGCACGGTACCCAACCCCAATACCACGGTGGCCACCGCCATGATCACCAGGCTGTGCGTGGCCATGCGCCGTGCCTGTGCCAGCTGGTTGCCACCAACCAGGCGCGCCACACAGGCGGTCATGCCAATCATCATGCCGATGCAAATGGAGGTGTGGAAAAAGGCAATCACCCCGGCAAAACCGACTGCCGCCGCAATCTCCTTTTCGCCCAGCAGCGAGATGTAAAACAGGTTGATCAGGTCCACCGCAAACACCGCCACCAGCCCAATCGCCCCGGTGCCTGCCATCACCACCACGTGGCGCATGAGCGAGCCGCTCAGGAAGCGGGCCGCCGGGGCAACCGGTGGCGGGGTGGGAATGTCGGATGGTGAGGGGGCAAGGGTGGGGCTGGACATGGCGAGCTGGAGTGTGTCACGAAAGTGCCGCGCGCGGATGTGCCGGGCGTCGACCAAGCGAGCGTTGTCATTCCAGTCGTTCCAGGCGGATGGCCTGTGTCTTGCCGGTGCGCATAGGCAGCAGCGCCAATTGCGCCAGGGCCTGCTGTAGCGCGGCGTGCGGCACGGTTTGCGTCAACACCACGTGGTGCACGCTGCGGTCGGGCTGCGTGTAGCGCCCATGTATGCGTGCCTGCAAGCCGCAACGCAGCAGGGTGCGCAAAATGGCGCGTTCGGCTTGCGGCGAAGCGTCACTGCCCATGCGCAAATACCAGGCGCTGGTCGTCACAGCGATGGGCACTACAGGCAAGGCCCGCATGGCATGGCTCTGGAAGGCCAGACAGGGCACGCGCTGCGTGGACGCGCAATCGGCCGTGCGGGCCACGTCCACCAGGTCGGCAATCACCGCCGACGCGGTAGGCTCAGAACCGGCACCGGCACCGTAGTACAGCGTGGTGCCACTGGCATCGCCCTTGACCATCACCGCGTTCATGGAACCTTGCACTGCCGCCAGCATGTGGTCGACCGGCACCAGCGCCGGGTGCACGCGCACCTCCAGGCCGGACCCGCCGCGTGTGGCTACACCCAACAGCTTGATGCGGTAGCCCATCTGTTCGGCGTACTGCAGGTCCACTGCCTCCAACCCGGCAATGCCCTCGGCATGCACCTGCCCGAAAGGAATCGCCGTACCAAAGGCGTTGGCCGCCAGCAGGCTGATCTTGTGCGCCGCATCGATCCCGTCCACATCCAGGCGCGGGTCGGCCTCGGCAAAGCCGCGTGCCTGCGCGTCCTGCAGCGCGGCCGCAAAGCCGATGCCCTTGTCCTGCATCTCCGACAAGATGAAGTTGCTGGTGCCGTTGATGATGCCCGCAACCCACTCGATGCGGTTGGCCACCAGGCCTTCGCGCAGCGCCTTGATGATGGGAATGCTCACCGCCACCGCCGCCTCATAGGCCACGATCACACCGCGTGCCTCTGCTGCCGCGAAAATTTCTGCACCATGTTCGGCCAGCAAGGCCTTGTTGGTGGTGACCACATGCTTGCCTTGGTTGATGGCCTGCAACACCAGCACGCGTGCCAGCGTGGTGCCGCCCATGGCCTCCACCACCACGTCAATGGCCGGGTGGTTTGCCACCTCCCAGGGATCATCGGTGAGTTGCACAGCGCTGCCCACGATGCGCGCGGCGCGCGCCAGATCACGCACTGCCACGGCCACGATCTGCATGGGCCTGCCGCTGCGGGCCAGGATGTGCTGGCGGTTGCGCTCAAGCACCTGCCAGGTGCCCGCACCCACCGTGCCCAGGCCGAGCAGGCCAATGCGCAGGGGCGCAGCAGCGGGTTGCCGCCGGACGCGGCTTGATTCTTCTTGAGGTACTTGCAACATGAAACTCTCCAAACAAAACAACAAACCAGCTGCCTGTGCTGGTCGGGTTTGAAGAGAGACACCACCAGGCAGCCGGAACGGCCACCTGCACGCGCTCAGGTGGCCGTGTGGGTAATGGTGGTTATGCGGGTGAACAGGGCTCTGTAAGGGCGCGACATGTCTTCAGTGTAGCAAAGGTCCGGTTGCCCTTTTGGGCTCGCTACCTATGATGGCCTCGACTGCATCGCCGTGCAGGAATTCAAAAACGATAAGGACCGCCATGACAAAAAAATTCTTGCACGTGGGCTGTGGCCCGCAGGACAAAACCGGCCTCAAAGGCTTCTCTGGTGACGACTGGCAGGAGATCCGCTTCGACATCGACCCCAGTGTCAAGCCCGACATTGCCGGCAGCCTGAGCGATATGTCGCAGGTGGCCAGCGCCTCGGTGGATGCGGTGTATTCGGCGCACAACCTCGAACATATTTATCCGCACGAGGTACCGGTGGCGCTGGCCGAATTCCACCGCGTCTTGAAGCCGGATGGCGTGGTGGTGCTCACCTGCCCTGACCTGCAAAGCGTGTGTGCGGCAGTGGCCAACAACCGCTTGCTCGAGCCGCTGTATGTGTCGCCCTCCGGCCCCATCAGCGCCATCGACATTCTGTACGGGCACCGCCGCTACCTGGCCGAGGGCAATGTCTATATGGCGCACAAGGGCGGCTTTACCCTCACGACGCTCAAAGACAGTTTGCTGGCGGCCGGGTTTGCCCGGGCCATTGGCGCGCAGCGGCCGCAGGCGTTTGATTTGTGGATGCTGGCCGTCAAAGAAGACCTGCCCAATGCGCGTCTGGTGGAACTGGCCAGCACGTATCTGCCCTGACTCTTCGCCCTGGTTTTTTAACGCAGCGCCTCTTCAGCCGCCGCCAGCGCATGCAGGGCGGTGGTGTCAAACAGCGGCACGCTGGCATCGCTGGCATCCACCAGCAAGGTGATTTCGGTGCAGCCCAGGATGATGGCTTCGGCACCCTGATCGACCAGACTGGCCATGATGCGCCGGTAGTGCTGGCGTGATGCATCGACCACCTGGCCCAGGCACAGCTCCTCGAAAATAATGCGGTGCACCGTGTCCCGGTCCGCCGCCGAGGGCAACAGCACCTGCAGGCCGTGTTGCGCAATCAAGCGGTCTTTGTAAAAGCTTTGCTCCATGGTGAAGCGCGTGCCCAGCAGGCCGATTTTTGACAACCCGGCGCGCTGTATGGCCTCGGCCGTCGGGTCGGCAATGTGCAGCAGCGGGATGCCCACGGCCGCCTCGATGGCCGGGGCCACGATGTGCATGGTGTTGGTACACAGCACCAGCAGCTCCGCGCCCGCCGCCTGCAGGCTGCGCGCGGCAGCGGCCAGCAGCTCACCGGCGCGGGCCCAGTCACCGGCGCGCTGCAGCTCTTCAATCTCGAAAAAATCCACGCTGTAGAGCACCAGCCTGGCCGAGTGCAGGCCACCCAGATGCTGGCGCACCGCCTCGTTGATCTGCCGGTAATAGAGCGCGCTGGATTCCCAGCTCATGCCGCCAATCAGGCCAATGGTTTTCATAGCGGTGCGGGAAAGGTTTGCTTGAAGCCAAAGGCGCGCTCCGTCGGGCCCATGGCGCGCAGGGTTTGCAAGCGTTGCAGGGCCTCCTGTTCATCCGGCCGGTGGCCCTGAGGCACCCACCACAACACGGTGGTGACTTGCGGGCTGAGCGCAAACCATTCGCGTCGGCGCTTCATGATCTCCACATGCGCCGACTTGAAGACATAGTCGCTCAAGGATTGCACGTCGCTCCAGAGCGAGAGGTTGACCAGTGTGTCTTCTCCAAACGGGCGCAGCGCCGTGGCATTGCCGTCGGCGTCTTGCAGGCGCCAGACAAAGCCGGGCGCGGCTTCGGCCAGGGTGTTGATGCGGTCCAGGTTGGCCACAAAGTCGGCCATCTCCGGGCTGTCCAGGGGCGCGTTCATCTGCGCGATGTTGAGTTGGGCGATCTCAAAGGTGGGCATCACAGGTCTCCGGCCGGGGTGGTCGTGGTGGGGGTTAGGTGGCTGCGAAGCGCTCGCTCCATTGCCGCAGATTGTCGGCGCTGGCGGTGGCACCTCCGCAAACGATGACCAGGATGTCCTCATATTCCAGCAGCGCCGGGTGCTGCCCATAGGCCACGGCCAAGGCCGCACCACAGGCGGGCTCCACCAGCAGGCGGTGGTCGTCCAGAAAGCGTGTGCAGGCGGCCACGGCCTCCTGGTCGGACACCCGTACGCTGCGCACCTTACCCGTTTGGCTCAGGGCAAAGGCCTGGGCGCAGACTTGGCGCGCGCCCAGCGAGGTGGCAAGGCTGTCAATCGTCGGCAGCTCCACGCGCGTGCCCGCCTGCATGGCCGCATGCAGCGAGGCCGCACCATGGGTCTCAGCGGCCAGCACCGGCACATCGCCCCAGCCATTGCGCGCCAGGCCTTCCATCACCCCGGCCAGCAGGCCACCACCGCCCACGCTCAGCAGTACCGCACCGGGCTTGTGGCCAGTGGCGGCCACCTCGTCGACCATGCTGGCGTGGCCGGTCCACAGGAGCGGGTTGTCAAACGGGTGCAAAAAGGCGTCGGAGGGGGATAGCAGGGCCTGCGCATGCGCATTGGCCTCCTGCCAGCCCGCACCAAACACGATGACTTCGGCGCCTTCCTGGCGCAGCAAGTCCCTGGCACGCTCCGAGCTGCTGCTGGGCACCACCACCGTCACCGCAATGCCCAACAAGCGCCCGGCATAGGCCACAGCCAGTCCGGCGTTGCCGCCGCTGGACGACACAAAGCGTCGGGCACCTTCTCGGGCGTAGTGTTCGCAAGCGGCGCCTATGCCGCGGATCTTGAAGGAGCCCGGCGGCTGCAGGCATTCAAGCTTCAATCGCACAGTCCGCCCCGCCGCGCGCGCGAGGGCGGTGGAATGGATGAGCGGAGTCTGGATGTGCAGGGGCATGGCGTTAAAGGCTCACGGTTCCGCGGATGCAACTCACCGAGTCGCCACCCACCCAGACCTGGCCGCTGGCGTCCTGTTCGATGTGGACGCGCCCGGCCCGGCCAATGCAGGTGCCTTGCGCGGCCAGGTAGCGCTGGGGCGCGTGGCCCTCGGCGATCAGCCACTGCGCCAGGCTGGCGTTGAAGCTGCCGGTGATGGGGTCTTCGGCCATCACCACGTCGCTGACGAACATGCGCACTTCCAGGTCGGGTGCGTCCTGCGCCGGGCCGGGCCGAGGCGTGCTGGCGCCGCTGCTTGTACCAAAGGCCCGCGCCTCGCGATTGGAGCGGCGTATCAAGCCGTTGCCTGACTCTGCGGATGCCAGCGCCGCCACGCCCACCCCGCTGCTGCCGCAAGCGGCCAGCGCGATTTTTAACGCCGAAAAGTCGGGCGTCAGTTCCAACACGCGCTCGGTGCTCTCCAGCAGCAGGCCCAGGTGAGATGGGCCGTTCACCAATTGCTGGCTGGCCAATACCTCCTGCGGCTGCAGCCCCAGCGCGGCCAGCAGCGCGAGCAAATGATCTGTAGCAATGGCTTGACGTTTCAGCGCAGGCGCGGCAAAGGCCAGCCGCGCGCCCTCGCGCCGTATGCGCACCAGTCCCACCTTGCACTGCTGCACGATGCAGTCCGGGTCTTGGGGCACGCCGCCGCTTTCCAGCCAGGCGTGGCAGCTGCCCAGCGTGGGGTGGCCAGCAAAGGGCATTTCATAGGCCGTCGTAAAAATGCGCACCTGGTAGTCGGCCCCGGCCGCTGCCGCCTCGGGTGTGGGTGGCAAGACAAAGGTGGTTTCGGCCAGGTTGGTCCAGGCGGCAAAGCGCTGCATTTGGGCGTCGCTTACCTCGCTGGCGTCCAGCACCACGGCCAGGGCGTTGCCGTAGTAGGGCGTGGCGGTGAAGACATCCACCTGCAGGAAGGGGTGAGGGCGGGGCATAAGGACCTTGGGGGTGGAAGGAGGCGAGGGTTCAGCTCAGTGGCAGGTCCAGCACACCGCGTGTGGCGGGCCGCTGCAGGATGGCCGCGAGCCAGCGCTCCAGGTGGGGAAAAGCCGGGCGTGCTTGCGGCAATTGAAACCAGCGGTGCACATCGCAGGCCAGCGGAATATCGGCCATGCTGAAGTGCGCGCCCGCCATGTAGGCCTGTGTGCCCAGGTGCGTGTCTAGCAATTGCAGCAAGGGCTCGGTGGCGGCTACCGATGCGGCGATCAGCGTGGCATTGCGGTCGGCGGGCGCGGTGCGTATCCACTGCAAAAAGGCCGGGCCGCCGGCCGGGTTGAAGGTGGTCTGTTGCCAGTCCATCCAGCGCTCGGCATCAAAGCGTGGTGCCAGGTCCTGCGCATACAGCGTATCTGGCGCATAGCGGGCGCACAGGTAGCGCACGATCACGTTCGACTCCCACAGCAAGAGCGCGCCGTCTTGCAGGGTGGGCACTTTTTCGTTCGGGTTCATGGCGTGGTAGGCGGGTGTATGGACCACGCCAAAGGCCATGCCCGCATCGGTGCGGTCAAAAGGCACGCCCACCTCCTGCGCGGCCCACACCACCTTGCGCACATTGAGCGAGCTCAGGCGCCCCCACAAGTGCAGCATGTCAGAGGGCCTGCTGCTCTTGGATGGCGGCCGCCAGTGCGGCCACGCCACGGTGGATTTCTTCCACGCTGGGCGTCACAAACGAGAGGCGCAGGCTGCGCGTATCGGGCGCACTGGCATAGAAAGGCGCGCCGGGCACAAAGGCCACGCCCTTGTCCACCGCGTGCGGCAGCAGATCCACCGCGTTCATGCCGGCCGGCAGGCGCGCCCACAGGAACATGCCGCCGGCCGGGGAGTTCCAGGTGAGCGACTGTTCGGGCTGCGTGGCGGCATCGGGGAAGTGCTGCGCCAGGGCTTGCAGCATGGCGTCGCGCTGGCTTTTGTAGAGCGCGCGAATGGTGGGCACATGGCGGTCCAGAAAACCGTCACGCATCACCTCGTGGATCATGCGCTGGTTGAAACCCGGGCTGTGCAGGTCGGCGGCCTGCTTGGCCTGCAGCAGCTTGGGGTACACAGCGCCGGGTGCCACGATGAAGCCCAGGCGCAGGCCCGGCGCCAACACCTTGGAGAACGAGCCCAAATAAATACCGCCCTGCGGGTTGCGTGCGGTCAGGCTGGGCGGCGGCGGTGTGTCAAACCAAAGGTCGCCATACGGGTTGTCTTCCATCAGCGGCAGGCCGAGTTCGGCGGCGGTGTGGCTGAGCGCAGCACGGCGGGCCTCGCCCATGGTGCGGCCGGTGGGGTTCTGGAAGTTGGGCAGCACGTAGAGAAAGCGCGCGCGCTGGCCATTCTGCACGGCCTTGGCCGCCAGGTCCGCCAGGTCGATGCCCTCGGCGTCGCTCTCCACGCTCTGCACCTCGGGCTCCATGGGCGTGAAGGCCATCACCGCGCCCAGGTAGGTGGGCGACTCCACCAGCGCGCGGCTGCCCTTGTCCAAGAGCACCTTGGCTACCAGGTCCAGGCCCTGCTGCGAGCCGGTGGTGATCAGCACTTGGCCCGGGCTCACATCCCAGGTCTGCCCTTGTGCAGCGGCCTGAGTGCCGAGCATGGCCGCCACCGATTCGCGCAGCGGCGCATAACCTTCGCTTGCGGCATATTGCAGGGCACCGGCCGGGTCGTCTTTGAGCACCTTGGCGCAGGCCGCTTCAAACTCGGCCACCGGAAAGGTTTTACTGGAGGGCAGGCCACCGGCAAAGCTGATGATGCCGGGGCGCTCGGTGACCTTGAGGATTTCGCGGATCACCGAGGGGTTCATCTTCGCGGCGCGCTCGGACAGGGTCCATTCAAAAGAGGGTTTGTTCATGGGTTTGCCTTGGGTGCGTGGTGTCAGTTCATCAGCATGGGAACCAGCGAGGCTACCAGCGCCAGGGCCATGCTGCGGTTGAAGAGGCGCAATTTGACCGGGTCTTGCAAAAAACGGCGCATGCCGCTGCCAAAGGCCGCCCAGCTGCCCACACAGGGCAGACCCAGGGCCAGGAACAGGCCGCCCAGCAGCAGCACCTGCGCGAGGCTGGCGTCCACTGGCAAATAGGCGGTCATGGCGGTCATGCACATCACCCAGGCCTTGGGGTTGACCCACTGGAAAGCCGCCGCACCCCAAAAGCCCAGCGGCTTGGCGTCGCTGGCAATGTCGCCCGGTGCCGCTGTCGAGGTGGCCAGCTTCCAGGCCAGCCACAGCATGTAGGCGCCGCCCACGTAGCGCAGACTCTGCAGCACCAGCGGGTAGCGGCCCAGCACGCCGTGCAGGCCCAGACCCACCAGCACCTGCATCAGGGCAAAGCCAATGGCGATGCCCAAGAGGTGTGGCAGCGTGCGGCGCAGGCCGAAGTTCACGCCTGAGCTCAGCACCATGGTGTTGTTGGGGCCGGGGGTGATCAGGCTGACCAGGGCAAACAGGCTGGCGGCAATCCAGAGTTCGTGGCTCATGGGGCCGCCTTGGCGGTGGCGCCCAGGGGCACGCTGGCGCCAGGAGTCGCAGGGCCCGACGCAAAGCGCTTGCCCAGAAACACCACCGCCACCACGCCCAGCGCAAAGCCCAGGGTCACCGGCTCCAGCACTTCACCCAGCAGCGGCACGGCCGCCAGGATGCTGAAGAACGGCTGCAGTAATTGCACCTGGCTCACGCGCAGCGCACCGCCCATGGCCAGGCCGCGGTACCAGGCAAAAAAGCCCGCCCACATGGAGAAAACGCCCACATACAGCAAGGCCAGCCAGGACGTCAGCTGGATGGCGCCACTGGGCCAATACAACAAGGCACCCGGCACACTGAAGGGCAGCGTCATCACACAGACCCAGCAAATCACCCGCTCGGCACCCAGTTGCGGCGTGACCTGCGCACCAAACACATAGCCCACGGCAGCCGACAGAATGGCGCCGAGCAGCAGCAGATCGGCCCACTCCAGCGAGAAACCACCCGCATGCTGCGCCGCGCGCAACAGCGAGAAGACCACAACCAGACCCGCCCCCAGGCCCGCACAGACCCAGAAGCCCAGGCGCGCGCGCTGGTGCAGCACCCAGGCGGCAAGTGCTGCCGTGGCCAGCGGCAAGAGGGCGGTGAACACGGCGGCGTGGCCAGAGGTGACATGGCGCAGGGCCAGCCCCAGGCACAAGGGGAAACCTACCGCGTTGCCCAGCATGGCCAATAGCAGCGGCTTGCGCTGGACCTGCGTGGGCAGCGGCGAGCGCGTCCAGGCCAGAAAGGCCAGCGACAGGCCGCCCGCCAGCGCAGCGCGGGCGCAGGTAATGAACCAGGCCGAGAGCTGCGGCGCCTCTGCCGGTCCGGTGGCCAGGCGTGTCATGGGCAAGGTGACGGCAAAAATGGCCACGCCCAGCAGACCCAGCCACATGCCTTTTGTTTCTTTCTTCATGCCGCCACTGTACGGGCAATATCAGCACAGTTGCAGTACAGTTCAAATGAACATTTTTGAAACTGTATTGACCATGCAACTGATACAAACCCCCGGCTTCCCCGCCGGGCCGACCCAAGGGGAAGCGCGGCCCCCGCGGGGGGCAGGGAGCGACACGCAGTGCGCGAGCGTGGGGTCCACGTTGTGATGTTGATGAAAAGCAGTGCCCAGTCTTTGACCGAACAATTGGCGGCGCGCTTTGCCCAGCGCATCCGCGACCGGCTGTTGGCACCCGGCGCGCGCCTGCCCTCGGTGCGCCAGTGCGCGCAGCAGCAGCGTGTGAGCCCCAGCACCGTGGTCGGCGCCTATGACCAGTTGCTGGCGCAGGGGCTGGTGGAGGCGCGGCGCAACCGCGGTTTTTTTGTGCGCGACAGCGTGCAGACGCCCGCTGAATACGCCCTGGCGCAGCGCCTGTCGCCACGCCAGGCAGCAGGCCAGGCTGCCGTTGCGCCGCTGCGACTGGACGCCAACCCGCCTCCACGTGCGCCACTCAACGCCACCGCGCTGATACGCGGCATGTTCCATGGCATCAGCGACAAGCCGCAGCCCGGCATGGGTGTGCTGCCGCAGGAGTGGCTGCAAACCAGCTTCCTCTCCAGCGCGGTGCGGCGTTTTTGCAATGCCAAAGACCTCAACGCGTTCTCCTTGCAATACGGTGAACCGGCGGGCGACGCCGGGCTGCGCCGGGCACTCTCGCAAAAGCTCAAGACCGTGGCGGTGCAGGTGGCGCCGGAGCAGATCATCACCACTCTGGGCGCCACCCATGCGCTGGACATCGTCAGCCGCACCCTGCTGCGTGCGGGTGACTATGTGATGGTGGAAGAGCCCGGTTGGGCGGTGGAGTTTGCGCGCCTGGATGCTCTCGGCATGCGCATCCTGCCGGTGCCGCGCCGCGCCGACGGGCCCGATTTGGCGGTGATGGAGCGCTATGCCCAGGAACACGCGCCCAAGCTCTTTGTAAGCGTGAGCGTGCTGCACAACCCCACCGGCTTTTGCCTCACGCCCGCCAGTGCCCACCGCATCCTGCAGTTGGCCAACCAGTACCATTTTTACGTGGTGGAGGACGACACCTACAGCCATTTTGCTTCCGACCACGCTCCCCGCCTGTGCGCGCTCGACGGCTTGCAGCGCACCGTCTACGTGGGTGGCTTTGCCAAGATCCTGGCACCCAACTGGCGCGTGGGCTACCTGGCCGCACCACCCCAGCTGGTAGAGCGGCTGCTCGACACCAAGCTGCTCTCCACCCTGACTACCCCGGCGCTGTTGGAGAAGGCCCTGGCCTGGTGTGTGGAGACCGGCCAGCTGCGCCGCCATGCCGAGCGCATACGCCAGCGCCTGGACATCGCGCGCAGCCGCAGCGTGGCGCAGGCCCTGTCGCACGGCTATGCATTTGCCGCCGAGCCGGTGGGTATTTTTGGCTGGCTCGACACCGGGGTGGACACCGACGCGCTCTCGCAGCGCATGCTCGATGAGGGCTATCTGCTGGCTCCCGGCGCCCTGTTCCACGCCAGGCGCACGCCCAGCCGCCTCATGCGCATCAACTTCGCCACCACGCAAGAGCCGCTGTTCTGGCGCACGCTGCAGCGGCTGTGCGCGGAGCAGTGAGCGAGCCGCAAGACCAAATTAAAACTAAAATCAGTCTTTTGATGCCCAAGGGGTCTGCAATGAAGTTGTCTACTCACATCAAGCCCATCAGCTACCTCAAAAGCCACACCGCCCAGATCGTCAAGGACCTCACCGAGAGTCGGGAGCCCATGGTGATTACCCAGAATGGCGAGGCCACACTCGTCGTCATCGACGTCAAAAGCTATGAGGAACGGGAAAACACCTTGGCGCTCCTCAAGCTCCTTGCAATGGGTAACCGGGAAATTGAGCAAGGTAAATTCCAGGATGCTGAAAGTGTGTTTGCCAGCCTGGACGCTGCCGACCTTCCATGAAGGTCGTGATTCTGGCTGCTGCGCAAGCCGACTTGCACGCGCTGCGGCGCTATAGCGTGAAGAACTTTTCTTCCGCCACATGGCGGTCCACCTTCAGCAAACTCAAAGGCGCCATCCGCAATTTGGCTGAGTTCCCGTACCTGGGTGGGATACCCCCAGAGCTGGAAACGGTGCACCTCACACAGTTTCGACAGCTGCTATCGGGCATGAACCGCATCATTTACGAAGTGCGCGGCGACACGGTTTACGTGCACATCATTGCAGATACACGGCGGGACATGCAGTCGCTTTTGATGGAGCGGCTGGTACGGTAGAAAGACAAGTCTTTACCCCACGTAGTTGAACAGCGACAGCTTCTGTATCTGCGCGTAAGACTGCAACGCCGCCTGGTAGCCGGTCTGCTGGTTCTGGAATTCGGAGATGGCTTTCACCATATCCACATCTTCGGCGCGCGACTGGTTGCCCTTTTGCTCGATGGTGCGCTTGTCGTTGCTGCTGGTGATGCTGTCGGCGCGGTTGAGCAAATCACCGGCCTGGCCGCGGATGGCGGAGATGCGCGCCATGCTGATGTCCAGGTTGTGCAGGGCCTGGCCCACGGCCTGGCTGGCGGCGGTGCTGCTGCCGGCGGCCGTGAGGTCGGTCACGGCATGGTCGAGGGTGGCGAAGACGCTGGAGTTGGGCTGCACGCTCACGCTGTCGCCTGCGGCAGGTGTGCCGGTGACGGAGAGCGACAAGCCCGCCATGCCCGCCACAGCAAACCCACCGGATGCCGTCCACGCGGCGCTGAGGCCAGGGGTGGTGACGGGTGCGCCGCTGGTGGGCGTTTCCACCAGGTCATAGGTGACGGTCCCTGCAGCAAAGCCGGTGATGTTGATGGTGTAGGACGAGCCGTTGACCAGGCTGGAGTTGGTGCGGCTGACGGTGCTGGTGCCCAGGGTGCCCGAGGCGCTGCTGGGCTGCACGTTGTAGACCGCATCGCGCGCAGGTTGCAGCATGAAGGCGCTGTCGCCATCCAGCGCGGAGGCAATCGAATTCAGGTCGCCGGTGGCGGTGCCGGGCAGGCCGTTGAAGGCGTAATCGGGTGAGGCGGCCGGGCCGGCAAAGGGTGACAGGGCGCTGCCCAGCGCCGCAAACAGCGGCTGGCCATTGCTGTCCTGGGTGTTGGCCAGGCTCAGGATGCGCTGGCGCAGGCCGGTGATCTGGTCGGCAATGGTTTTGCGGTCGGCCGGGGTGAGTGTGCCGTTGCCCGCGCTCACGATCAATTCGCGCGCCTGCTGCAGGGTGTCGCTCACGCTGCCCAGCGTGCTCTCGGCCGTGGCGATGGCGTTGCGCTGGGTCTCCAGCGCACGCTGGTCGGTGGCAATGCGCGAGAGGCGGTTGAGCGCCCGCTCGGCCTGCGCCGCGCCCGTGGGGTCGTCGGACGGGGTGTTGATTTTCTTGCCGGAGGACAGGGTCTCCTGCAGGTTGGAGAGCGTGTTCTGGCGGATCTGCAGCTGTGCCACCGTTTTGTCGTAGGCATTGGCACTGCCCATGCGGGCAAAGGAGGTGATGGACATGAAGGTTCTCCGGTGGCGGGCTGATCAGCTTGGCGGCTTGGCGGTCAATCGGCTTAGCGGCCTAGGGTCTGGATCAGTGTGTCAAAAATGCTCTGCGCAATCTGGATCATCTTGGCCGAGGCCTGGTAGGCCTGCTGGTATTGCAGCAGCTTGGCGGCCTCTTCGTCCAGGTTCACACCGGCCACACCGGTGCGGTCGGTCTCGGCACTCTTGGCGATGTTGGTGGAGACGGTGGCGGCGTAGTTGGCGCTTTGCGCGCGGATACCGATCTGTGCAATCAGGCTGGCATAGCCGTCGGACAAGGCCGCGCCGTCAAAGGTCGGCACGTCGCGCAGGTCCATCAGGGCCGTGGCATTGCCGCCATTGAGCTTGAGGTCCAGGCTGGTGGATTGGATGTCCTGCACGGTGAAGGTGTCGCCCTGCTGCGGCTGGCCCTGCAGCACCAGCGACCACGCGTTGGGCGTGCCGCCCAGGTTGATGGGCTGGCCCGAGGTGAAGTTGAACGGGCCTGTGCCATTGGGGAAAGGCCCGGTGCCGCTGAACGAATAGGTGGCGGGTGAGGTGGCCGTGGAAAACGTGATGGTCACCGGCACGCTGGTGGGCGGGTTCACACCCGCCTTGAGCGAGCTGAACTGCAGGCTGCCGGTGTTGCTGCTGCCCATCTGCCCGACGATGGGGCTGGCCACCGCCAGCGAGCTGGGCGTGGAGAACTCGCGCGTGATGTTGTTGGCCGCGGTGCTGAAGGGTTTCAAATAAAAACGGTCACCGGCCGCAGCGGTGCCGCTGGGCACGCTCAGGGTCAGGCCGTCAAAGCTCACGGGCAGGGCGTTGAAGTTGCTGACGATGACGTTGTCCGACTTGCGCGTGATGCTGCCCGCCGCCGCCCCGGTGAAGTTCACCTCGTAGTCAGAGGCTGCAAACTGGCTGACATTGCTGATATCCAGCTGCAGACTGGCGTTACCGGTGTTGAGGGTGGCTGGCGCCACCGGCTGCAGGATGTTGTTGACGCTCACCGGGCTGAACAAATCGCCACCGGGCTGGCCGTTCAGGTCCAGGCCCAGCTGGTGCTGGGTGTTCATGCTGGTGGTGATGGCCGTGGTCATGCGCCCCAGCAGGTTGCGGCCCTCCACCAGGTCGGTGTTCTGGAAGCGCAGCAGGCCGGCAATCTCGCCGCCGCCCAGGCGGTTCTCGTCCATGGTGACGCTGCTGCCGTCGCGGGTGATCACCAGCTTGCTTTGCAGGGTGTCGCCAAAGTCGTTTTGCGTGAGCGACAGGCTGGCCGCCTTGTTGCCCAGCACCAGTGCCTGGCTGCCGCCGATGTAGACACCCACCGTGCCGTCGTCGGCCGGTATGGAGGTGGTCTGCACATACTGGTTGAGGTCCTTGATCAGCTGGTCGCGCTTGTCGAGCAGGTCATTGGGCGGCTGGCCATTGCCCTGGGCGCGTGCAATCTGCTCGTTCACAGCAGCAATATTTTGCGCCAGCGTGTTGACCGCGCTGAGCTTCTCGCCCTGCGACTGGGTGATGCCGGTCTGCAGGTCGTCCAGGCTTTGCGAGGCTGCACGCATGCGCCGTGCGGTCTCGTCCAGCCTTGTGAGGGCCACGGTGCGCGCGGTCAGGTCGGTGGGCGCGCTGGCCACATCCGAGAAGGCGTTGAGCATGTCGTTGATGGAGGAGCCAATGCCATCGGTGCCTCCCTGGAAGATGTTGCTGAGCTGCGCCAGGTAGTTCGAGCGGGTCACGTCCGCGGCCTGCGTGGAGCCCGCCAGGGTGGCCTGGCGCGTCAGAAACTCGTCGTAGTTGCGCTTGATGGTTGCAATGTTCACGCCCTTGCCGATGTAGCCCGCGCCCGTGTATTGGCCCGCCACCGTTTCCTGCACCACGCTCTGGCGCGAGTAGCCTGCGGTGTTGACGTTGGCAATGTTGTTGCCGGTGGTCTGCAAGGCCACCAGGTTGGCGTTGAGCGCCAGCGTGCCGATGTTGAGAATGCCCATGTGCGTCTCCCCTAGACCTGCACGCGGCGCAGTTGCAGCGTGGTGTTGATGGCGCGGCTGAGCTTGGCGGCATAGTCAGGGTCGGTGGCATAGCCCGCCTTTTGCAGGCCGCTGGCAAAGGCCTGCGGGCTGCTGGTCTGCAGCCGGGCCTTTGCATAGCGCGGGCTGTCGCCCACCAGTTTGGCGTAGTCCTTGAAGGATTCTTCGTACGAGCCATAGGCGCGGAATTTGGCGACCTTTTTTTCGGCCACGCCGTTCACGTATTCGGTGGTGGTGACCTCGGCCACCTTGCCCGACCAGCCCGGCGTAGCCTTGATGCCAAACAAATTGAACGAGGGCGCGCCGCCTTTGTGGCGGATCTCGTGCTGGCCCCAGGCGGTCTCGTGGCCGGCCTGGCCAATCATGTAGCCCGCCGGAATGCCGGTGTCTTTTTCCACCTGCGCGGCGGCGGCCGAGAGCTTGTTCACAAACTCCACCTGGTGCGCCATGGGTGCGCGGCTGGTCTTGCCCACGCCACCGACATTGCGTGCCGGGTCGGTGGGGATGGCCTTGGACACAGGCGCCGCCGCCGGGTTGGCTGACGGGCCCTGTGAGGCCGCCTTTTGCTCGGCCGCCTGGCGCGTCAGCTGCGCCGCAATCAGTTGCGACAGGCCGCCGGGCTGGCCCGACATCTGCACCGCAAACTGCTGGTCCAGCAGGTCGCTGCCGAGGTCGGAGCCGGCGTTGTCGGTCAGGCCGGACTTCATGCTGGCGTTGGCGTCGCGCATGCTCTTGATGAGCTCTTTCATGAACAGCGACTCGAACTGCTTGGCCGCCTCCTGGATGGACTCGGGCGTGCTGCTGCCCGCATCGAGCTTGAGTTTGCCCAGCGACTGGGCGTCGGCGGCCAGCGCCTGGTGGGTCTGGTTGAAGGACGAGGTGCCGTTGATGGAACCGTAGCTCATATCACCTCCAGCTCGGCGTTCAGGGCCCCGGCCGACTTGATGGCCTGCAATATGGCCAGCAGGTCCTGCGGCGTGGCGCCCAGCGAGTTCAGGGCTTTGACTACATCGGCCAGCTGCGCGGCAGCCGGAATCTGGATCAGCTTGCCAGGCTCGGCCTTGATGTCGATGCTGGGCTTGTCGGTGACCACCGTGGTGCCGCCCGAGAGCGCATTGGGCTGGCTCACCTGCGGGTTGCTGGAGATGCTGATCGACAGGTTGCCGTGCGCAATGGCGCAGGCACTCAGGGTAACGGCCTGGTTGAGCACGATGGAGCCGGTGCGCGAGTTGATGATGACCTTGGCCGCCTGCACGCTGGACTCCACCTGCATCTCTTCCATCTCGGCAATGAAGGCAATGCGCTCGTTGGGCACCACCGGTGCGAGCACCTGCACCGTGCGCCCGTCCAGCGCGATGGCCGTGCCCACGCCAAACTTCTGGTTCAGCACCTGCGCCACCTTGTGTGCAGTCTGGAAATCCGAGGCGTTGAGCGAGAGGCTGATGCTGCTGCCCTCCAGAATGGCGGTGGGCACCGCGCGTTCCACCTGCGCGCCGTCCGGTATGCGGCCCACGCTCAGGTGGTTGACGGTGACCTTGCTGCCGCCCGATGAGGCTCCGGCACCGGCCACGATCAGGTTGCCCTGGGCCATGGCATAGACCTCGCCATCCACGCCCTTGAGCGGCGTGGCAATCAGGGTGCCGCCCTTGAGCGACTTGGCGTTGCCCACCGAGGAGACATTGATGTCCAGGGTCTGGCCCGGGCGGGCAAAGGCGGGGAGTTGGGCGGTGACCAGCACGGCGGCCACGTTCTTCATCTGCAGCTGGCTGAGCTGGGCGCTGGGCAATGTCATGCCGAGCTGGCGCAGGTAGTTGGACAGGCCCTGGGTGGTGTAGGGCATTTGCGTGGTCTGGTCGCCGGTGCCGTCCAGGCCCACGATCAGGCCAAAGCCGGTCAGCTGGTTGCTGCGCACGCCCTCAATGGAGGCAATTTCCTTCAGGCGAGCGGCCTCGGCCGGGGCGGAAAAAATCAGGCTGAGCCAGCACAGGCAGACCAGCGCCAGGGACAGCAGCGCTGGCTGTGGGCGGCGTCCTTGGGGGGTGTGGGTGCGGGTTTTCATGGTGCCAAGTCGGTAGCGGGGGGATTCGACGGAATCCTCTACCCCTCGGCACAATTCTGGAATGCTTTAGAACGGGTTAAAGCTCAAAAAGAAGCGGGATAACCAGCCAACTGTCTGCGCTTCACCCTGCGCACCGCGACCCTTGGATTCCACCCGCACGTTGGCCACCTGGGTCGAGCTGATGATGTTGTTGGGCTGCAAGAGGCGCGGGTCCACCGTGCCGGAGAAGCGCATCACATCCACATTCTGGTTCACGCCAATCTGCTTTTCACCGGCCACCACCAGGTTGCCGTTGGGCAGCACCTCGATCACCGTGGTGGTAATCGAGCCGGTAAAGGTGTTGGCCGAGGTGGTGCCGCCCTTGCCGGAAAAATCGTTGTTGGTCTTGGCCGCCAGGTTCAGGTTCAGCAGGTCCACCCCAATCAGGCCCTTGAGCGGCGCCGTGCTGAGGGTGTTGTCGGAGGACGTGTTGCGGTTCACGGTGGACGCGCTCACCTGGCTGGCGGCCAGGCTCTCCACGATCTGGATGGTGACGATGTCGCCCAAGAGGCGCGCGCGGCTGTCCTCAAAGGCGGGCCGGTAGCTGGCCTGCTGGAACAGGCTGCCGGTAGCGCGGCGCGGTGCGGCCACCGGGGCGGCGGCCGTGGGGCTGAGCTTGGGCTCGGCAAAGTCCACCACCACTTTTTGCGGCAGCGGCGCGCAGGCCACGCACAGCAGGGCGGCCAGCGCGAGGGGGAGGCGGTACAGCGTGGCCGTGGTGGTCTGGGTGCGCATGGCCGTCCTACAGCTGCGCGAGCTTTTGCAGCATCTGGTCCGAGGTTTGAATCGCCTTGGAGTTCATCTCATAGGCGCGCTGCGTCTGGATCATGCTGACGAGTTCCTGCACCACGTTCACATTCGAGGTTTCCACAAAGCCCTGCATGATGCTGCCCAGGCCGTTGCTGCCGGCCGTGCCCGCATTGGGCTGGCCGGAGGCGGCACTCTCGGCGTACAGGTTTTGCCCCTTGGGCTCCAGGCCTGCCGGGTTGACAAAGCTGGCCAGGGTGATGGTGCCTATGGTCTGGGGCGACACGGTGCCGGGGATGCTGGCCGTGACCGTGCCATTGGCCGCCACCGACAAATTGGTGGCATTGCTGGGCACGGTGATGCCGCCCTGCACCAAGAGGCCGTTGGAATTCACCATGCGGCCCTGGCTGTCGAGCTGGAACGAGCCGTCGCGGGTGTAGCCGGTGGTGCCGTCGGGCATGGTCACCTGGAAGAAGCCGTTGCCCTGCACCGCCACATCGAGGTTGTTGCTGGTCTGCTGCATGCTGCCCTGGGCAAAGCTGCGGCTGGTGGCCACGGTGCGCACGCCCAGGCCCACCTGCAAGCCGGTGGGTAATGTGCTTTGCTCGGCGGTGTTGGAGCCGACCTGGCGCAGGTTCTGGTACATCAGGTCTTCGAAGACGGCGTGCGCCTTTTTGAAGCCGTTGGTGGAGACGTTGGCCAGGTTGTTGGAAATCACGTCCAGCTGCATTTGCTGGGCTTCCATGCCGGTCTTGGAGATCCAGAGGGAGTTGATCATGGGGGGTTACCTCGTGTTTAGCCTTGCAGGCCGAGCAGCTGCGCGGCCGAGCGGTCATTCGCCTCGGCCGTGGTCATCAGTTTGGTTTGCGCCTCGAACTGGCGCGCGGTCTGGATCATGCCGACCATGGCCTCGATCACATTCACATTCGAGCCCTCGAGCACGCCCACATGCAGGCGCGCGGTCTCGTCGTTGTTCAGCGGGTCACCCGACTGGGTGCGGTACAGGCCGTCCTCGCCGCGGCGCAGCGGGTCGTCGGCGGTGGGTGTCACCTGCTTGAGTTTGGACAGCACGCTGATGGGCTGGCCCGGCACCTTGGCGCTCACCGTGCCATCGTTGCTCAGCGTGACTTCCGCGCCCGGTGGCACGGTAATCGGTGCGCCGCCTGCGTCCAGCACGGTGCGGCCGTTGGCCGTCATCAGGGTGCCGTCGTTGGCGGTCTCAAAACTGCCGTTGCGGGTGTAAGACTCCACACCGTCCAGGCCCTGCACCGCGAACCAGCTCTTGTCGGTGGTCATGGCGTCGAGCGGCCGGTTGGTCTGCTGGGCTTGGCCCGGCAGGTCCAGAAAGCCCGCGGTCGACTCCACCGCAAACACGCGGGTGCTGGCGCCTTCGCCGTTGAGGGGCACGGCGCGGTAGGTCTCCAACTGGGCGCGAAAACCGTTGGTCGAGGCGTTGGCCAGGTTCGAGGACAGAATCGCCTGCCGGTTGGCGGCGGCATTGGCCCCGGTCATGGCGGTGTAAATCAGGCGATCCATGGTTCAGCTCCGCTTAACGCAGGTTGGTGATGGTGGACATGATCTGGTCCTGCGTCTTGATGGTCTGCGCGTTGGCCTGGTAGTTGCGCTGCGCCGTCATCATGTTCACCAGCTCGGCCGTCAAGTCCACGTTCGACTCTTCTACCGCGCCCGAGCGCAGTTCGCCAAAGCGGCCCACCGTGGGCTGGCCCAGCACCGGTGCACCGGACTTGTAGCTCTCCAGAAACTCGCCGCCGCCAATGGGGGCCAGGCCCTGCACGTTGCGGAAGTCGGCCAGCGCAATCATGCCGCCGCTCTTGAGCGTCTGGCCGTTGGAGTAGCGGGTGCTGATGACGCCCTTGCCGTCAATCGCCAGACCCGTGAACTCGCCCGAGGTGTAGCCGTCCTGCGACAGGTTGGAGACGCTGAAGTTGGTGCCGTACTGGGTCACACCGCTGGTGTCCACGCTCACCGTAAAGGGCTGCACCGCCGTGCCGGTGGGCGGGGTGATGGTCAAACCGGCCGCGGGCGGAAAGGTGGAGCTGGGGCTGAGCACGCCGTTGGCGTCAAAGGCAAGCACACCCACCGGCGCTGGCTGCACCGTGGCATCGGTGGTGGTGTAGACGTTCCAGTTGTCCAGCGTGGGTGCGCCGCTGGAGGCGGTGCGCTCGAAGTACAGGTTGAGGGTTTGCGGCTCGCCCTGGGAGTCGAACACCGACAGCGAGGTGCCGTAGGTCGAGCGCGGGGTGGGCGGGGTGGCGGTGGCGGCGTCCACGGCGCGCGCATCCAGGTTGAACTGGGCCACGATGGCGCTGGTCTGCTTGGCGGCAATCGGCGCGCCGGTGGGGATGACGAGCTTCTGCAGGGTCTGGCTGGTGCGCACGCCGTTCACGTCGGTGGGGTAGCCCATCAGGAAGGAGCCGGTGTTGTTGACGATGTTGCCGTCCTTGTCGAGCTTGAACTGGCCGTCGCGCGAATAGGCGGCGGTGCCGTCGGTCTTGGTCAGGTCGTAGAAGCCGCTGCCGTTGATGGCCACGTCCAGCGTATTACCCGTGATGCTCAGGTTGCCCTGGCTGAAGTTCTGCGAGATGGTGGACAGCGTCACGCCGATGCCGGCCACATTGCTGGTGCCCCCCGCGCCAATGGCCGAGGCCACCAGGTCGGAGAACTCGCCGCGCGAGGCCTTCATACCCACGGTGTTGGCGTTGGCGATGTTGTTGCCGATCACGTCCAGGCTTTGGGCCGAGGCGCTCAGGCCGGAGAGTCCTGTTTGAAAGCTCATGGTGCTGTCCTTGGTGGGTGTTTAGAGGATGGATTTGATGGTGTCGTACTTGATGCTGGCGCCACTCTTGAGCGAGAGGTTCATGGCGCCGGTGCTGTCGGTGCCCACCGAGGCAATGGTGTCGCGAATCAGTGGCGTGGCACCCACGCTGGCCGTGCCCTGCTTGGCGGTCACGGTGAAGGTGGGGGTGCCCGAGCCGGTGTATTTGCTGGCGTCCCAGTCGATGTTGTGGGTGCCCGCACTTTGCGCGCCCATGTCGAACTGGCTGATCACCTGGCCGCCTGGGGTCAGCACCTGCACCTGCACGCTGCTGGCGTCGGCATCGAGGTTCACGGCGGCCGTGCCCACACCGGCGCTCACGCCCATGGTGTTGCCGTCGGCCACCACCTGGTGGCCAATCATGGAAGCCCCCTGCATGACCTGCATGGAGGTGTACTGGGCCGACATGGACTTGATGGTGTCGTTGAGCTGCTGGATGCCCGAGACCGTGTTGATCTGCGCGATCTGGCTGGTCATCTGCGCGTTGTCCATCGGGTTCATCGGGTCCTGGTTGTTGAGTTGCGCGACCAGCAGTTTCAAAAAGCGGTCGGACTGGTCCTGGGCACTGGTGGTGCCCGCGATACCGGACGTGGCGGTGGTGGCGGAGGAGGCGGTAGATGAGGAGACGGCGGCAACCATGGATGTTCCTTAAAGTCTTATTGGCCCATTTGCAGGGTTTTGAGCAGCAAGGTCTTGGCGGTGTTCATCACCTCGACGTTGTTCTGGTAGGAGCGCGAGGCGGAGATCATGTTGACCATCTCCTCCACCGGGTTCACGTTCGATTGCGTCACATAGCCATCGGTATCGGCCGAGGGGTGTGTGGGGTTGTAGGTGCGCTTCAGGGGCTCCTGGCTTTCCAGCACCTGGCTGACCTTCACGCCGGCTGCGGCCTGGCTGCCCATGGGCACGGTCTCGAACACCACCTGGCGCGCGCGGTAACCCTTGCCGTCGGGCCCGGCCACGGCGTCGGCATTGGCCATGTTGCTGGCCACCACGTTGAGGCGCTGGGCCTGCGAGCTGATGGCGCTGCCCGAGACATTGAAGATGGAAAACATGGACATAAGGGGCTCCTGCGGGCTTCAGTGCTACTGGCCCTGGATGGCACTCAAGATCGTCTTGGAAGTGCCGTTAATAAAGCGGAGCGTGGCCTCGTAGTGCACGGCGTTGTCGACAAAGCTGGCGCGCTCATGGTCCATGTCGACGCTGTTGCCGTCCATGGCGGGCTGGCTCTGGATGGTGTAGGCCAGGTTGTCACCGCCCAAGGCTCCCAGCGTACTTTGCAAGGGGATGTGGCGCGCATCGCTGGCAGCTGCCGCACCGCCGCCGCTGGGGGTGAGCGACAAGGGGCTGGAGGCCGAGCTGGTCCCCAGGGCCGCGCTCATGGCTTCCTTGAAGTTGACGTCGCGCCCGACATAGCCGGGGGTGTCGGCATTGGCCATGTTGCTGGCGATGACGCGCTGGCGCTCGGCGCGCACGACCAGCGCCTTGGCTTGGAAGTCCAGTCCACTGGTCAGGTTGGCAAACATGGCGGTCCTCGGTTGGTCTCGATGGGTATGGGCGCCGGGCTACAGAAGGGGCCTGTGGCTGGCGACGTGAGGCAATTATGGGAAAAGCTTTAATTTTTGAGCGCTGGAATAGCGGGGCTTTTGGCTGGCATATGGGGCCTTTGGCTGGCGGGGCGCTGCCTATAGTTGCCCGCATCTACAACGCCTTTCGCCCTGCCCGGGAGCCCGCCATGCATGAGTTTCTGTTACCCAGCCCCACGCCGCACTGGCGGCCCCGCCTGGTGCTGTGCCTGCTGGCCTGGCTGGTGTTCGCCGCACCCAATGCCAGGGCCCAAAGCCAGAGCCAAACCCAGGGACAGGAGCCGGACTACGCCGCCCTGGCCCAGACATGGGCGCGCAGCACACTGGCGCAGTCGCCGCCCGACGCTAACGTGCGCCTGCGCATGGAGGTAACCGCCGGCGCCCTGGACAGCCGCCTGCGCCTGGCGCCCTGCGGCAATGTGGAAGCCTATTTGCCGCCCGGTGCGCGCCTGTGGGGCCACGGCCGTGTGGGCCTGCGCTGTGTGGACGGCATGGCGCGCTGGAACGTCTCGGTGCCGGTGACGGTGCGCGCCCTGGGCAATGCCTGGGTGGTGCGCGGCCAGGTCCTGGCGGGCAGCCCTGTCACGCAGAACGATGTGGTGCAGGCCGAAGTGGACTGGGCCGAAGACAGCAGCCCGGTGCTTGTGGACCCAGCCCTGTGGCTGGGGCAAACCGCTTCGCGCACCCTGAGCAGCGGGCAGGTGCTGCGCCAGGGCGTGGTGCGGCCCACCCAGGTGTTCCAGGCCGGCACGCAGGTACGGGTGGTGGCCGAGGGCCCGGGCTTCCAGGTCTCCAGCGACGCGCAGGCCCTGGCCGCCGGTGTGGTGGGGCAGAGCACCCGGGTGCGCATGGACAACGGGCGCATCACCAGCGGCACCGTGCTTGACGCACGCACCGTGCGCATCGATCTTTAAGGCCCAGCCCATGCAAATAATCCTAAAGTCCGCTAGATTCGGACCGATAACCTGGGTACGAGGCTACGCGTATCGTAGTTTTGGAGCATGCAATGAAAGTTACCGGCCACACCCCCCCCGACCTGCTGGCGCCCCGCGCGTCGTCTGCGAACACCCCCAAAGCCCAGCCAGAAGCGGCGCAGACAGCCACGTCTGCAGCGGCCAACCCGGGCGTGGCGGTGCTGATCACCAGCGGCGCGCGTGGCTTGGCCAAGGAGCCGGTCTCGCAAGCCCCGGAGGTGGACAGCAAGAAGGTCGCCGCCATGAAGGCCGCCATTGCGGATGGCAGTTTCCACGTCAACCCGGAAGCCATTGCCGACAAGCTGCTCTCCAACGCCAGCGAAATGCTCAAAGTCACGCCCAAGTAATTTCCCGGTCAATCGCCAAGGCCGGCCATGGAGCCTGCCATGCATAAGCCCGACACCCACCCCCTCGACCTGGTCGAACAGCAGTTCCACCAGGTCGCCGCTTTTCTGGCCGTAGCCGACGCCAACCAGTTGCCCGCCGCCGCCCAGCAACTGCAAACCCTGTGTATGGAGCTGGCACGCCAGCTGCCCGGCCTGCAGCGCGGCCGCCAGCCCGGGCGCGGCTTGCAGCAGCGGGTGCACACCCTGGCCCAGGGCCTGCAGATGCTGCGGGACACCTTGTCGCGCCAGGCGGCGGCCAACCAGCAGGCGCTGCAGGTGGTGCTGCCCACGGCGCCCAAGGCCACTTATGCGGGGGGTACGTCGGTGTATGGCACGGTGGCACGCCAGGGCGGTGTGCACAAATACCTGGCGGCCTGAGGCGGCAGGTCCGGACAGGTCCGGGCACCTTCAGGCTTGAAGGGCCTTGCGCTTCAGGGTTTGCGCAGAATGGCGCAGAACTCGATGGATTTGTGGGGCGTTCCAAACACGTGCTGCGGCTCCAGCGCAATCAGCCCGGCCTTGTGGAGCTGTGCCACCAGGGTCAGGAAACTGCGCGGTGTGAAATGCCAGGCGTGCACATCGATGTAGGCCCCGTCCGCGTCCTGGTACAGCTGCAGCACGCGGCCCACAGCACCCGCATCATCCAGCAGATCGGTATCGCGCGCGTGGTCACCCGCCCAATGCCGCAGCGCATCGTTGTGGGTGGTCAGCAGGTGGTGTTCCATGACACTGGCCAGGCTGTGCACGGTGCGCTTGTCCACATGCGCCTGCACCACGTCGGCCAGCGTGGACTCCGCCAGGTAGTGGTCAAAACAGTAGCGCTTGTCCGGGATGATGAGGAGGTAGTTGCCCCCGCTGGTCAACAGGTCGGCCACCTGGTTGAGGTGCCGGATCAGATCGGCCTGGTGTTCGATGCAGTGGCTGCTGATGACGACGTCAAATTTCTCATCGCGGATGACCGACAAGTCCCCGGTCGGCGAAACGTAGTCGATGTCCACCGCACCCGCCGTGGGGCGCTGGTGTTCCAGGGCGCGTTCGATCAACCCGGCCTTGTCCAGCACATCAAAGTACCTGACCCGCGGGCCGCAGATGACGGGGTTGGTAAAGGGGCCGATTTCCAGAATCGCATCGTCCTCAGTCAGCGTTGTGAACAGGCCCTGGCGGCTTGCAAACGCGGCAGCCACGCGGCCTTCGGCTTCGCCATAGCGCTGGTAGTGGTGCATCAGTGCATCGGCATCCATGCCCTGCAAATCGGGATACATGCGGCCATAAAAGCCGGGGTCCACGCTCAACATCAACTTGTCTTTGCGCATGGTGACAGGCAGCGGGCAGGGTGCGCGCTCAGTGCGCGCGCATCTTGGCGCGCAGGCGCGCAATCGACTGGCTGTGCAGCTGGCAGACGCGCGACTCGGTCACCTCCAGCACGGCGGCAATTTCCTTCAGGTTCATGTCCTGCTCGTAGTACATGCTCATGATGTATTGCTCGCGCTCGGGCAGCAGTTTGATGGCCGCCACCAGCGCCTCGCGCAGCTTGTGGTCGCGCAGCATGTTGAGCGGGTCGGCCTCGCTGTCGGCCACATGGCGGTCCAGGTAGGAGTCGTCGTCCTCGCTGCGCCCGGCCATGTCTTCCAGGTACACCAGCTGGGTGCCGCGCACCTTGCCCAGGAGGCTCTGGTAGTCGGGCAGGCTCATGCCGAGTTCGGCGGCAATCTCGGACTCTTTGGGGGTGCGGCCCACGCGGTGCTCGACGCGGCGCATGGCCGATTCAATGTCCTTCTGGCTTTTGCGCGAGCCGCGCGACATCCAGTCGTTCTCGCGCAGTTCGTCGAGCATGGCGCCGCGTATGCGCTGGGTGGCAAAGGTCTCGAACTGCACGCCCTGGGCCGACTCGAAGCGGGTGAGGGCGTCGGCCAGGCCGATCAGGCCGACCTGGATCAGGTCGTCCACTTCCACGCTGGGTGGCAATTTGGCCATCATGTGGTGCGCCAGTCGGCGTACCAGGGGCTGGTATTGCCGGATCAGCGCGTTGCGGTCGAGTTGACCTTTGGCCGTGTACATCAATGGCTCCTGCTCATGTCCCCAAACCCTTCGAACCCACCTGTGTGTTCCCCCAGGCGTGCCCCGGGTGCTGCCCGGACGGCACTTGCGGCGGTGGCCTGCATCTCACCGCCTGGCAGTACCAGGGCGTGTTCCAGCAGGCGGGTGGCCAGGCGGCGCATGTTGGCGTCCACCAGGGCCTCGGCCTGGGCCGGATCCATGCGGATCGCCTGCACCTCGTAGGCCAGAAAATTTCTGGCGCATTGCCGCAGCGCATGGGCCACCCCGGCGGCGGCTGCACCCTGCGGGTCGTCCCGCATCATATTCAAAATTGTGGGCTCCAGCCGGCCCTTGCGCAACAAACGCTTCAAGGCCAGGTAGCTCGTCAGCAGCGAACTTTTTTCGCCCGACATGCTCAAGAGCGGGCGCAGCCCGGTGTGGCCCAGCAGCCGCACCAACGGGTCCACACCGGCGTAGAGCACCAGCACGCCATTGCTCTGAAAGGCCTGGCCCAGGCGCTGCAGGCTGTGCGCGGGCTGCGCCTGCAGCGCGCACAGGGCCTGCAGGCCCCGCGCTGCGGGCAGCACGTTCCAGGCCGGGCTGTCACTGTCTTGTGGCGTGCTGCCAAAGGCATAGTCCAGCAGCTGCAAAAGGCCGGGGTTGTGGTCGGTCTCGGTCACGGTGGCATCGAGCACGCTGACGCTGTAACCCAGCGCGCAGAGGGCGCTGCTGAGCTGCCACAAAAGCGGCTGCTCGGTGCGCGCATCGCCATGCGCCACCACCGCCAGCAATTGCGGCGCCAGCGGTGCGGCCAGGCCCAGGAGGCCGGTGGCCTGGTTCAACGGCAGCTCATGCATGGAGCAGGCCCGATGCGCCGGGGCTGGCGTGGCTGAAGATGAAGCCGAGGTCGGCAATCTTGGGGTCGTACACCGAGTTGCCGGTGGAGCGCATGCAGGCGCGCACCAGCTTGTTGCCGTTGGCCGCCTCCCAGTCTTCGGGCACGCGCTGGCCGGTGGTCACACCGCGCAGCACCAGTTGGTGGCGAATCGCCACGTCAATGGCGGGCCCGAGTTTCACGGCCTCGTCGATCTTGGAAAAAATCACCTGCTGCCCTGCGGGCTGCTTGAATTGGGCCACCGTGTCTTCCAGCGTGTCACCGTGGCCACCGGCATTGAGCACCAGGAGGCGCTTGACGGCGGGAATGTCCAGCAGGTCCATCATCTCGCGCTTGCGCGGGTCGCGCGGGGCGAGACCCGTGGTGTCGATCAGCACCATTTTCTTGTTCGACAGCAGGCCCAGCAGGTCTTGCAGGGCGGCGCGGTCATGCGCCAGATGTGCCACGATGCCCAGCATCTTGCCGTAGGCGCGCAGCTGCTCCTGGGCGCCCACGCGGTAGGAGTCGAGGGTGATCAGGCCCACGCTGCTGGGGCCGTGGGTGCGGGCACACAGACCGGCCAGCTTGGCAGCCGTCGTGGTCTTGCCCACACCGGTGGCGCCCACGAGGGCGAAGATGCCGCCTTCCTGGTGCAGGGCCGCGCCTTGGGCATCGGTGTGCAGGTTGCGCTCCAGCACATCCAGCACCCAGGCCATGGACTGCGCCGCGTCGGCGGCGTCTGGCATGCGCTCCAGAATCGTGCGCGACAGCGTGGGCGAAAAGCCCGCGCGGATCAGCTTGAGCATGAGGTTGGCCTGGATCGGGTTCTGGCGCGCCTGGCCCAGCCAGTTGAGGGTGTTGAAGCGGTCTTCAATCAGGTCCTTCATGGCGTTGAGTTCACGGCTGATGCTGGGCGACAGGCCCTGGGCTGCGGCCAGTTCGGGCTCGCTGCGTGCGGTGGGCGCGGTCTTCAGCACGATGGGTTTGGCGGTGGCTGCCGCTGCGGGCGCGGCCTGGAAGCTGTGGGCCTGCGGCTGGCTGGCCGGGCGCGGGTCCTGCGGGCGCAGCTCGGGCGTGTCGTCGCGCGGGATGCGGATGAGTTTGCTGCTGCTGGCACCAGTGTCCGGCGCCTCTTCCTGGCGCCGGCGGGCCATGCGCTCGCGCACATAGTCCTGGAAGGACAGGGTGCTCATGGCGAGTTGGGCGGCGTCGTCTTCCACGGCGCTGGCCACCTCTTTGAAAGTGGGCTCGGCGCGGCCCGGGTGCGCTTGCGATGTGCTCTGGCGGTCCTGGCTCGACTGGCCGTTAAAGCCCCGGCTGTCGTCCTGGTCGAGTGCGGCCAGGCTGTCTTCGCCGGTGGCCACCACCTCGACGCCGTTTTCGATCGGGCGATTGGAGAGGATCAGCGTGCCGTCGCCAAAGGCCATGCGGGCCTTGGCCAGGGCTTCGCGGGAGGTTGCGGCGGTAAAGCGTTGGATGTTCATGTGGCACCTCTGAGAATCGGACCAATGCGGATGGTGTGGGTTTCTGGAATTTCACTGTGCGCCAGCACCTGCAGGCGGGGGGCCACGCGGCGCAAGAGCCGGGCGATCGCGCCGCGGATCTGGTCGGGCACCAGCAGGCAGGCGGGCAGGCCGATTTCTTCCTGGCGCATGGCGGTGTCGGCGGCGGTTTTGGAGAGCAGGTCGGCCACGCCGGGGTCGAGTGCGGGGCCATTGGCATTGCCCAGGGCCTGCACCAAGAGGCGCTCCAGGCCGGGGTCGATGGCAATCACGTTGAGCTCGCGGGTGGGGCCGTAAATCTGCTGCACGATGGCCGGGGCCAGTGCAATGCGCACGCGCTTGGCCAGCTCGACGGGGTCGGTGGTGGAGGGGGCGTGCTCGGCAATCGATTCGATGATGGTGCGGATGTCGCGGATGTGCACCGACTCGTCGAGCAGCAGCTGCAGGACTTTCTGGAAGACGGCAATCGAGACCATTTTGGGCACGACCTCTTCGATCAG
>CANCCF010000021.1 GCA_947374485.1 Comamonadaceae bacterium
TGGGCCACGCCGCCGGCGACGCCCTGTTGCAACAGGTGGCACTGCGCCTGAAGAACCGCATGCGCGACATCGATACGGTGGCCCGCATCGGTGGCGACGAGTTTGCCGTGGTCATGACCGACATCGTCCATGCGGAAGCCGCAGAACAGATTGCCGAGGTGCTGGTGGCCAGCCTGCGCAACACCTTTGATCTGCCACAGGGCGCCACGCACATATCGGCCAGCATAGGCATTGCGCTGTATTCCCAGCACGCCGAATCGGTGGAGACGCTGATGCGCTACGCCGACACTGCCATGTATGTGGCCAAGCGCGCAGGCAAGGACCGCGTGCAGACCTGGAACCCAAGCCTGCCCGACACCGGGTCCGCGCCCTTGGTGGCTTAGCGGCCGAGGCGGCGGTGTAAGCTCGGCCCATGCCGGACACACCCCTTCCAGCGGGCCGTATCGAAGAGCCCGCCGTCAAGCGCTACTTGCCCTGGGTGGTGGCCACCACGCTCTTCATGGAGCAGCTGGACTCCACCATTGTCAACACGGCAGTTCCCGCCATGGCGGCGAGCCTGAACGTGTCGCCCCTGAGTCTCAAAGGGGTGGTGGCCAGCTACATCCTGAGCCTGGCCGTGGGCATACCGGTGAGCGGCTGGATGGCCGACCGTTTTGGCACGCGGCGCGTCTTTGCCTGGGCGGTGGTGGTCTTTACCCTGGCCTCGGTGCTGTGCGGTCTGTCGGTGAATGTGCCCATGCTGGTGGGCGCACGCATCTTGCAAGGCATGGGGGCGGCGATGATGATGCCCGTGGGGCGGCTGACCATCATCCGCACCTTTGCCAAATCGGAGCTGCTGGCGGCCATGAACTTTGTCATCATTCCCGCGCTCATCGGGCCCTTGCTGGGGCCCACCATTGGCGGGCTGATCGTGCACTGGCTGTCGTGGCGCGACATCTTCTTTGTCAACGTGCCGGTGGGTCTGGTGGCGCTGTGGCTGATCCACCGCCACATGCCCGATTACCGCGAGCCCAGCGGCAGGCCGCTGGACCTCACCGGCTTGCTGCTGTTCAGCTCGGGCACGGCCCTGCTGTCATGGGTGCTGGAGGTGTTTGGCGAGCACGGCATGGCCGCCCGCTCTGCCACCTTGTTGTTGCTGCTGGCCCTGGGTTTGCTGCTGGGCTACATGCTGCATGCCAGCCGCGTGGAGTTTCCGCTGCTGCGCCTCACGCTGTTTCGGGTGCGCACCTTCCGCATTTCGGTGCTGGGTGGTTTTGTGACCCGGCTGGGCCTGGGTGGCATGCCGTTTTTGCTGCCACTGCTCTACCAGGTAGGGCTGGGGCTAACGTCCTGGCAATCGGGCCTGCTGATGATGCCCGCGGCCCTGGCCGCCATGGGCATGAAGCTGGGTGCCGCAAAGATTCTGGCGCGCCATGGCTATCGCCGGGTACTCATTGCCAACACGGTGCTGATTGGCGTCACCGTCAGCCTCTTTGCGCTGGTGTCGGCCAGCACGCCGCTGTGGCTGCTGGTGGCCCTGGGCCTGGCGCAGGGCTTTTTCAACTCGCTGCAATTCACCAGCATGAACTCCATGGCCTATGCCGACATCGGGCCGGGCGACACCAGCATGGCCAGCACCATCGGCAGTTCACTGCAGCAACTGTCCATGAGTTTTGGCCTGGCATGCGGCACGCTGGTGACGGCCTGGTACCTGGGCTCGGTGGCGCAGACCGACCGCATGGCGGTAAGCACCGCGCTACACCATGCGTTTATCACGCTGGGCGCCATCACGGTGCTTTCGTCCTGGTCCTTTTGGGCCTTGCGCCCGGATGATGGCCATGCGGTGAGCAAGGGGCAGCAGCCTGCAGCTTGACCCACCACAGGCTTGCTCATCAGGCACCCCGACGACGGCGAATGGCGCCTATACCCAGCAAACCCAGGCCCACCAGGGCCAGGCTGGCAGGCTCTGGCACCACAAAGGCGCGGCCGGGGTCGTTGCTGGTCTGGCCGGTGACGCCGCCGCCGTTGTCCCAGTCGCTGTTGTTGTCGATCTTGTTGGAGAAGCGCACATCACGCGTGCCAAACACCGTGCCAAACCAGTCGGAGTTGAGCTGCCCGGCCCACAGGCCATCAAGCGCGTTGATCACGCCGTCGCCATTCACGTCGACCACATTGGCATACGAATCGGCCGAGCCGGAATTGTTTGCCAGCGAGGAATCAATCGTGCCCTCAATGGTGATGGCTCCGTTGGTGGTGTTGATGCCGCTGGCAAAGGCCAGACGCCCGAGGAACACGCCATCGGTCACACCGGTAAAGGTTTTGTCACCGGTGCGCATGCCTGGCGTCAGCGAATTGATGGCAACGATGGTGTTGGCCAGGCTGGGGTCGTCCCAATAGAGGTCCATGAAGCCGCCAGTGGACTTCAGGCTGTTGAGCGTGCCCGTTTTTGTATTGCTGATGATGGTGGAGCCATAGAACATGGCAGTAACCTGGCCCCCAAGCACTGGCAAGGCCTGGTCGAAGAAAAATGCGGGCGTGCCCTTGCTGTTGATGTCATTGCCCACCTGGCCGGCGGTGGAACTGGCCGGGCTGGGGGCACCGGGGCGCATGACGCTCACCTGTGCCACACCCCAGTTGCCTTCGGGCTTGAGGCTGCACCCCGCGCAGGTGTTGGTGTTGTTGAGCGAGTTGCCCTGGTTGTCAACGCCCAGCGCAGTTTGTTCCAGGTTGGTGAACTGGAAAAACACCGGACCGCTTGGCAGCGAAATGGGTGCGGCCATGGCCCCCGCGCCCAGGGTTCCCAGGGTAGCGCCAAGAATGGCGCTGAGTAGTTTGAGTTTCATGACAGGCTCCTTCAGTTGTGTGTAGCAGTTACCGATAGCGTCGGAAACATGGGCCGACTGGCCTGCTGGTTCGCATCTTCTGTGCCACTTGCGCCAGCCGCTTGCAAGCCTTTGAAATCGTTGGACTTTTTGTTTTTATGCCGCGTTTGACGTGGCATTTTGCTCAGGTGCTGTAAAGGATTTCGACAGCGTTTTCAGGCCTCTGTCCAGGGCTGGCTGTAGCGCCCCGGCGCCAGCAGGCCCTGCGGGTCCAGGCTGCGCTGCAGGCGGCTGTGAAAAGCCGTGGCGTCGGTTTGCAGGGCCGCCAGCCAGGGCATCTGGTCGACCCCCAGGCGGTAGGGGAACCAGCCCTGCGCGCGGCCCTCTTCCAGCAGGGCGTGGTGGCAGTTGTGTGCGGCTGCCACAGCGGCGGGCTGCTGGCGGTCGAACAGCAGGGGCACCGTGCTGTCAAACAGCCGGTCATTGAGCGAGGTGAGGGTGATCAGCGGCTCCAGCGCGTGGCGTTCGGTCACGCGGTGCACCATGTCCACATAGGCGCGCACGCGCGCCGGGCGCATGGGCACCAGCGGCGAATACCACAGCAGGCCGCAGCCATCGCGCGCCGGATTGCGCGGTGTGGCCGGTGACGTGGGTGACGGCGGCTGCGGGTGGCGCCAGTAGGCCAGCGCCAGCGCGGTCTCGTTGGGCTGGCCGGCCACCAGTTCGATGCCGCGCGCCAGCGTTTGCGTCATGCGCTGCAGCCTGGCGCCCAGGGCACCCGGCACGTGGCCGGCCAGGCGCTGCAAGGTGTCGGCGCGCTTCGGCGTCACAAACAGCATGCGGCTGGCAATGCCGCCGAGCTGCCGGCGCATGTCGTGCCGGGCTGCGGCCACCATGCGCGCTGTGCCATACAGGCTGGCAAAGCCGGTCCAGGCCCCCACCTGGTTTTGCCGCGCCAGTTGCTCTATCCATTCGGGGCTGATGCGCCCCAGGCCCTGGCCGCTGGGCGCGGCCACGGTCATGGCCAGCACGCGGTGTCGGTTCATCAGGTTGACGCCGCCCAGCACCCCGGGCAGGCGCCCCAGCAGCGCGCGCACGGCCAGCACGGCGGGCTCGAGCAGGGCGTCATCCCTGAGCTGGAACAGGCAGGCCTGCGTGACCTCGGGGCGGCGCGCCAAAACAATCGACATACGGGTCACGATGCCAAAGCCCGACTGCGTGAAGAGACCCGTGCTGTAAGGCCCAATGCCCCATTTGAAAAGCCGTGCCAGCTCCGCGCCTCCGGCCTCATGCAGGGCGCTGCGGTAGATGCTGCCATCGGCCAGAACCGCCTGCAGCTCGGTGACGGCGGCAAAGTGGTCGGCGTGCGGCGTGATGCCATAGCCGCGCTCCAGCGCATTGCCCACCAGGCTGCAATGTGGCCCGGCCCCTGTCACCGGCACCATGAATGCGTGCCCGCCCTCCTGCAAGAAGTCGGCCAGCATCTGCTGCGTGACGCCGGGCTCCAGCGTGACCACGCCCAGCTCGGCGTCGAAGTTCAGAATCATCTGCAGGCCCGAGAGGTCGATCAGCACGCAGCCGTCGCGCGCGGGCAGGGCGCTGCCATAACCCCAGTTCTTGCCGGTGCTGATGGGGTAGACGCAGACCCGGCAGCGCGCGGCAATGCGTATCACCTCGGGCAGGGTGGCCGCCGCGCTGATGCGCAGCGCCCCCAGCAGGGTGTGCCTGCTGGCGCCGGTGTCGCTGCCATAGGCCTGCATGGCGGCCTGTGCGTTGAGCACATGGGCATCGCCCAGCAAGACGCGCCACAGGTCCAGGGCAGTCACAAGGTCCATTGCAGCTCCTCCATGGGTTGGTATCACGTGCCACCTTAGTGGTCCGGCCCAGCCCGGGCTTGCGATTTGGCAAGTGCGCAAGGCCTGACCCGCTCCACAGTCCAGCCTGTTGCAACCCCACGCGAACAAGGCACACAAGGCATGAACATTCTGGTGACCGGGGCCGCGGGCTTTATCGGCATGGCCACGGCACAGCGTCTGCTGCAGGACGGCCACAGTGTGCTGGGCCTGGACAACCTCAACGACTACTACGACGTGGGCCTCAAGCACAGCCGCCTGGAGCAGCTGCAGGCACATGCAGGCTTTCGCTTTGTGAAGCTCGACGTGGCCGACCGCAGCGGCATGC
The DNA here is from genome assembly GCA_947374485.1 of Comamonadaceae bacterium. Taxonomy (GTDB): domain Bacteria; phylum Pseudomonadota; class Gammaproteobacteria; order Burkholderiales; family Burkholderiaceae_C; genus Allorhodoferax. Next base: position 4,983 of record CANCCF010000021.1, read on the forward strand.
AGGCGCTGTTTGAAACACAAGCAATCAGCCGCGTGGTGCACCTGGCCGCGCAGGCCGGGGTGCGCTATTCGCTGGAGAACCCGCACGCCTACATCGACAGCAATGTGACCGGCTTCATGAACGTGCTGGAGGGCTGCCGCCACCGCGGCGTGCAGCACCTGGTGTATGCGTCGAGCTCCAGCGTGTATGGCGGCAACACGCGCCTGCCGTTCTCCGAGCACGACGGGGTGGACCACCCGGTGAGCCTGTACGCCGCCACCAAAAAGGCCAATGAGCTGATGGCCCACACCTACAGCCATCTGTACGGCCTGCCCACCACGGGCCTGCGCTTCTTCACCGTCTACGGCCCCTGGGGCCGCCCCGACATGGCGCTGTTCTTGTTCACCAAGGCGATTCTGGAAGGCCGCCCGATTGCGGTCTACAACCACGGCCACATGCAGCGCGACTTCACCTATGTGGACGACATTGTGGAGGGCATCGTGCGGGTGCTGAACCAGCCCGCCACGCCGCGTGGCCACGACTTCAAACGCTCGGACGACCCGGCCACCAGCCACGCGCCTTACCGCGTCTTCAACATCGGCAACCAGCAGCCCGCTTCTCTTTTGGACTTTGTGGCCTGCGTTGAAAAAGCCCTGGGCCAAACCGCCACCAAGACGCTGCTGCCGCTGCAAGCGGGCGATGTGCCCTCCACCTGCGCCAGCACCGAGGCGCTGGAACAGTGGGTGGGCTTTGTGCCCGCCACCCCGCTGGCGGTGGGAGTGGGGCGGTTTGTGGAGTGGTACCGGGGCTACTACGCGGCGTGAGGCTGGCCCGGGTGCCTGAGGTGTCAGCCTACCTGGCTTGCAGCTTTTGAATTCTTGATGCTTCCCTGGCAATGTCGCTTTGCAATTCAGGCAAGTTTTCCTGCACATGGCGCTGGGACAATTGCATGCCCTTTTGCATCAGCTCGGGCATGAGCAAAATCGTTCTTTTGCCGGTGGGGGTTTGGTAGAAGGCAATGATTTCACGCAGCTCGTCTGCCGTGTAAGCATCGCCATAAAGTGCGGCCAACTCCGGGCGCACGACCTGGTAGCCAATGTGCCTGGCGAAAAACTGGCGTATCACTTCCTTGTACGGCTGCATGGCCGGGTTTTGGTTGAGCTGCGCTTCAAGCGTCTGCCCGATGACCTGGTCCAGTACTTGCTCCATATTCACGCTGTCCATCATGGTTTCTGCCAACTGTGTTGTGGTGCTGTCTGCCAGTGCACCGTTGCACGCAACACTGATGATGGCGATGGCTGTTGCGGTCTTGAAGATGCGCATTTTGAATGTTCCTGAAAGTGGATGGATTCGCGAAGCCTTGCCTTCGTGACCTGGCATTCTTCTGCAGTCTGCCCCTCTGCCTGCGGCGCAATGTGCGTCATTGAACAGGTTCTGGCTTCTGCAGCAGGTGGTGTGAATCTGTTGGGACAGGTATTTTTTATTTGTAATGATTGCTGCATATTTGTAGTATTCGTTGCATGAACTATTGGCTCTCCCTCGTCATCAACCTGCCTACTGAGAACGCCAACACGCGCATGCGCAGCTGGCGCGCGCTCAAGGCCGCAGGGGCTGCCGTGCTGCGCGATGGGGTGTACCTCATGCCCGAACAAGGGCCCTGCCGCGCGGCCCTGGAGGGCGTGGCCGCCGAAGTGCGCGGCGCCGGTGGCAGCGCCTATGTGTTGCGAACCGAAGAGCCTGCAGGCGTCGATTTCAAAGCCCTGTTTGACCGCAGTGCCGCTTTCGCCGCGCTGCTGCAAGACATTCACGCGGCCAGCGCCGGGGTGCAAGCGGACGCGGCCCCGGAGCTCACCAAGCAGGCACGCAAGCTGCGCCGGGCCTTTGATACCATTGTGGCCATCGACTTCTTTGCCTCTGAGGCGCAGCGGCAAACCGAAGCCGCCCTGCTGGCGCTGGAGCAGGCGCTTGCCCGCATCCTCTCACCCGATGAGCCGCACGCCGTGCCGGGCGCCATTGCACGCCTGGACCCCAAAGCCTTTCAGGGCAAGACCTGGGCCACACGTGCGCGCCCCTGGGTGGACCGCCTGGCCTGTGCTTGGCTGATCCGCTCCTTCATCGACAAGAAGGCCACCTTTCTGTGGCTGCCAAGCCCGGCCAAGTGCCCCCGGGGCGCCATCGGTTTCGACTTTGATGGCGCGCGCTTCAGCCACGTGGGTGCGCGCGTTACGTTTGAGGTGCTGCTGGCCAGCTTTGGCCTGGAGACGCCGCCCCTGCTGCGCATCGGCCACCTGGTGCACTTTCTCGATGTGGGTGGGCTGCAGCCGCCAGAGGCCAGCGGCGTCGAGAGCGTGCTGGCAGGCATGCGCGCCAGCATCACCAACAACGACCGCCTGCTGCAGGCGGCCAGTGGCGTGTTCAACGGGCTGCTGCAGTCGTTTTCGCAAGAGGGAGCAGCCCATGAAAAATCCTGATGCAAGGGCTGAAGGCGCTGTGCCCTACACCCTGTGGCAACTGGTGCGCTACTTCCTTCGCCTGGGCGCCATGGGCTTTGGTGGCCCGGTGGCGCTGGTGGGCTATATGCGGCGCGACCTGGTGGAACAGCGCGGCTGGATCACAGAGGCCGACTACAAAGAGGGCCTGGCCCTGGCCCAATTGGCACCCGGCCCCATGGCCGCGCAAACCGCAATTTATATGGGCTATGTGCACTACCGCATCCTGGGCGCCACGCTGGCGGGCATGGCCTTTGTGTTGCCTTCGTTCCTGATGGTGGTGGCGCTGGGCTGGGCCTACAGCCGCTATGGCGGGCTGTCGTGGATGCAGGCGGTGTTCTATGGCGTGGGCGCGGCTGTCATTGGCATCATCGCCATCAGTGCGCACAAGCTCACCACCAAAAGCATTGGCAAAGACCGGCTGCTGTGGGCCATCTTTCTGGTGCTGGCTGGCGTCACCGTGCTGACCGAATCTGAAATCGCCTGGCTGTTTCTGGCCGCAGGCGTGCTGGCCTGGCTGGTTCGCGCGCCACCCAAAAGCTGGGGTGGCGGTGGCCTGGCCGCAGTGCTGCCGCTGGACATGGTGCACACCGCTGGCTGGATGGCCACGCTGGACTGGCCCTTGCTGGCGCAGATTGGCGTCTTCTTTGCCAAGGCCGGTGCCTTTGTGTTTGGCTCGGGCCTGGCCATCGTGCCGTTTTTGTATGGCGGCGTGGTTACTGAACACCACTGGCTCACTGAAAAGCAGTTTGTCGACGCCGTGGCCGTGGCCATGATCACCCCGGGCCCGGTGGAGATCACGGTCGGCTTTATCGGCTACCTGGTGGCAGGCTTGCCGGGCGCCTGCATGGCAGCGCTGGCCACCTTTTTGCCCTGCTATCTGTTCACCATCATCCCCGCGCCGTACTTCAAAAAATACGGCAAGCTGCCAGCCATCGTCGCCTTTGTGGACGGGGTTACCGCTGCAGCGGTGGGCGCCATTACCGGTTCCGTCATCGTCATTGCCAAACGCAGCATTGTCGATGGGCCCACCGCGCTGATGGCGCTGGCCACCATCGCCATTTTGTGGAAATACAAGAAGCTGCAGGAGCCGGTGGTGGTGGTGGCTGCTGCGCTGATGGAGCTGCTGCTGTATCCACTCACGCACCCGTAAATCCAAACCCTCATTCAGGAGCCTCACATGCCCGCCATCTCCGTTTCCGAGTTGTCCGAAAAATTGGCACTAGGCCAGCGCCTGCGCCTGTTCGATGTGCGCCGCGCGCAGGCGCTCGCAGCCTCGGGTGCGCAAATACCCACGGCCCAATGGCTGGACCCGGCCCTGTGGCTGGACTGGAAAGACGGTGTGCAGCTCGACCAGCCCATCGTGTTCTATTGCGCCCACGGCCACGAAATCAGCCAGGGCCTCACCGCCGCGCTGCGCGCCATGGGGGCGGATGCGTATTTTCTGGAGGGCGGATTTTCGGCCTGGCAGGCGGCTGGGGGAGCGGTTCTGCCCATCCCAACGCAAGGAGCCACAGCATGAAATGGATTACCCGCGAACGGCCCAAGATAGACCGCATCGCCTGCCCCTGGCTGATCAGGAATTTTATTGATGCACAGGCCGAGTTTCTCTACGTTGCCGCATCCGAGGTGCGAAGAGTGGCCGCCGACACTGGAGCCATCCCATATGACATCCCGGATGTGGAGCTCAGCCACGAAGGCGAGCTGTGCAGCTTTGATGCCTTCCTCAAAAAGTACCAACTCAAGGACGCCGCGCTGCAGCAACTGGCCGCCATCGTGCGGGGCGCGGACACCGCGCGGCTGGATTTGACACCGCAGTCCGCCGGGCTGTACGCACTGTCACTGGGCCTGTCGCACAACTTCAGCGACGACCACGCAATGCTGGCGCACGGCATGGTCATGTACGACGCGCTGTATGCCTGGTGCAAAACCTGTCAAGGCGAGAGCCACAACTGGCCGCCAAAGATGTGATGCCGCGTGTGCTGGCCTGGCAGGGCAAGCTAGGCCAGCTTCGGACCATTTTTGGATGTCGCGAAGATGGCAAATCCGGCCAGTGAGATGAGCAGGCCCACGAGGATGCTGAGGGACATGGGTTCATCAAACACCAGCCAGGCCCAGACCAGTGTCAGGGGCGGGCTTGCGTAGAGCACGGCCGTGACCCGGGCCGGGCTGAACCGGCGCAGTGCCAGGTAGTACAGGCCCCAGGCACCAAACGTCGCCACCAGGGCCAGCCACGCAATGCCAGCCAGGAATTCCGGCTGCAGCGCGGGCACGAGTCCACCTTGCGCCCAGGCAAAGGGCACGAACGCGGCCGCAGCGGACAGGCACTGGACACACAACTGCTGGTGCACCGGCATGTTGCGCGAGTGGCTGTTGCGCATCAGGAGCGTGGCCAATGCAAAGGCCGCCGTGCCCACGACCGGCAGGGCAAAAACCCACACGGGCGTGTTGCCAAAGTGCACCGACACCTGGGTTGCCACCAACACACCCAAAACGCCAACCGCCGTGCCTGCCCATTGGCGCGGTGCCAGCTGGTGCTGCAGCATGGGCCATGAAAGCAGGGCCACCATCAGCGGCAGCATGTCGGTGATGAGGGCCACGATGCCGGTGGGCGCGCCGTAGTGGATGGCCAATGAGTAGCACGCCAGGTAACTGGCCATGGCAAAGGTGCCAAAGCCCACCTGCTCCAGCACGTCGCGCAGGCGCATGCGCGGCCCCATGCACACCGCCAATGGCAACAGCAACAGGCCGGAGACCGCACTGCGCCACAACAGAATCGCGAAGATGGGCGCGTAGTCAATGGCAAACCGCACCCCCACAAAGCCCGCGCTCCAACTGATGACCAGCGCCGCCTCCAGGGCGAAGGCGAGCCCATAGCGCCAAAAACGGGGGCTGGGGTTGGCGGGAGACAGGGTGGTCGTTACAGGCATGGTATCCATGGTTCACTTGCAGTATGTCTGGAATTATCGAAGGGATACAAGTCCGAGCCTGTGCAGCGGCAAGCTCTTGCATCAACCAGTGCCGCAAGGTGGCAACGGGTGTTGCAATGCGCTCGGCAAAGTTGTTACCCGGCCCCTACCCTCCAGGATCGGTCTCGCCCATATCCCCCAGCACAAGCTGACCACAAACCACCTCTGCTACCATCCGCCCCCTGTTTGCAAGGAAGAAACCCATGTCCGCCACCCAAGCCCCGCGCTACACCCGTGCCCAGCAATTGCCGGAGATTCTGGAGAAGCGCATCGCCATTCTGGACGGCGCCATGGGCACCATGATCCAGCGTTTCAAGTTGAATGAAGCGCAGTACCGGGGTGAGCGTTTCAAGAGCTTTCACCGTGACGTCAAGGGCAACAACGAGTTGCTCAGCCTGACCCGCCCGGACGTGATTGCCGACATCCACGCCAGCTACCTGGCCGCCGGTGCCGATCTGATCGAGACCAACACCTTTGGCGCCACTACCATCGCCCAGGCCGACTACGACATGGCGGACCTGGCCCGTGAAATGAACACGGCCTCCACCCGCCTGGCGCGCGCTGCCTGTGACAAATATTCCACCCCCGACAAGCCACGCTTTGTGGTGGGCGCCCTGGGCCCCACACCCAAGACCGCCAGCATCAGCCCCGATGTGAACGACCCCGGCGCGCGCAACATCAGCTTCGAGCAGCTCAACGCCGCCTACTACGAGCAGACCCAGGCGCTGGTGGAGGCAGGGGCCGATGTGCTGCTGGTGGAAACCGTGTTCGACACCCTGAACGCCAAGGCCGCACTGTTTGCGATTGACAGCTATTTCGAGGCCTCGGGCGAGCGCCTGCCTTTGATCATCAGCGGCACCGTGACCGATGCCTCTGGCCGCATTCTGAGCGGCCAGACAGTGACTGCCTTCTGGTACAGCGTGCGCCATGCGCAGCCGCTGGCCATTGGCCTGAACTGCGCGCTGGGTGCCGCACTCATGCGCCCCTACATCCAGGAGCTGCACCGCGCGGCACCCGACACCTTCATCAGCTGCTACCCCAACGCCGGGCTGCCCAACCCCATGGCCGAAACCGGCTTTGACGAGACACCGGACGTGACCAGCCGCCTGCTGCACGAGTTTGCACATGAGGGCCTGGTCAACATCGTGGGCGGCTGCTGCGGCACCACGCCCGAGCACATTGCGGCCATTGGCTCGGCCGTCAGCCCGCTGGCGCCGCGTGCGCTGCATTTGCCTGCGGCCTACCCGAAGTACGGCTGAGGCTAAAATAGGCCCAGTCCAAGGAGCGTTGCAGTGCGGGTACTTCCCCACCAGGCTTGGACAACGCAGCCCCTGCAACGACGCTCACCTGATATCCCAAGATAGATAGGTGAGCTCCATGTTTCGTTCGCAAACCCCCACCCCCATGATGCTGTCCGGCCTGGAGCCGGTGGTCATCAACGCCGACACGCTGTTCGTCAACATCGGCGAGCGCACCAACGTCACCGGCTCCAAGGCCTTTGCCCGCATGATTCTCAATGGCGAGTTCGAGAAGGCCCTGGCTGTGGCCCGCCAGCAGGTGGAAAACGGCGCGCAGATCATCGACATCAACATGGACGAGGCCATGCTCGACAGCCAGGCCGCCATGGTGCGCTTTCTGCAGCTCATCGCCAGCGAGCCCGACATTTCGCGCGTGCCCATCATGGTGGATTCAAGCAAGTGGAGCGTGATCGAGGCGGGCCTGCGCTGCGTGCAGGGCAAGGCCATCGTCAACTCCATCAGCATGAAGGAAGGCGTGGACGCCTTCAAACAGCAGGCCCGCCTGGTGCGCCGCTATGGCGCGGCGGCCGTGGTGATGGCCTTTGACGAACAGGGCCAGGCCGACACCTACCAGCGCAAGATCGAGATCTGCGCGCGTGCCTACGGCATCCTCGTCAACGAGCTCGGCTTTCCGCCCGAAGACATTATTTTTGACCCCAACATCTTTGCCATCGCCACCGGCATTGAAGAGCACAACAACTACGCGGTCGACTTCATCGAGGCCACGCGCTGGATCAAGCAGAACCTGCCGGGTGCCAAGGTCTCGGGTGGTGTCTCGAATGTGAGCTTTTCCTTCCGCGGCAACGACCCGGTGCGCGAAGCCATTCACACCGTGTTTCTGTACCACGCCATCCTGGCGGGCATGGACATGGGCATTGTCAACGCCGGTATGGTGGGCGTGTATGACGACCTGGAGCCCGGTTTGCGCGAGCGGGTGGAAGACGTGGTGCTCAACCGCCGCCCGGATGCCGGTGAACGCCTGGTGCAGATCGCCGAGAGCGCCCAGGGCGCCGCGCGTGACGAGAGCCGCAGGCTCGATTGGCGCGGCACACCGGATGCGCCCGTGTCGGTGGGGCAGCGCCTCAGCCACGCGCTGGTGCACGGCATTACCGACTTCATCACCGAAGACACCGAAGAGGCGTATCAGGCCCTGCTGGCCCAGGGCGGGCGCCCGCTGCATGTGATCGAGGGGCCGCTGATGGACGGCATGAATGTGGTGGGCGACCTGTTCGGCCAAGGCAAGATGTTCCTGCCCCAGGTGGTGAAAAGCGCCCGCGTGATGAAGCAGGCCGTAGCCCATTTGCTGCCCTACATCGAGGCCGAAAAAGCCGCCATGGTGGAGGCGGGCGGTGAGGCCAAAGCCAAGGGCAAAATTGTGATTGCCACCGTCAAGGGCGACGTGCACGACATCGGCAAGAACATCGTCACCGTGGTGCTCCAGTGCAACAACTTCGAGGTGGTCAACATGGGCGTCATGGTGCCCTGCCACGAAATATTGGCGCGCGCCAAGGCCGAGGGCGCCGACATCATCGGCCTCTCGGGCCTGATCACCCCCAGCCTGGAAGAGATGGCCTATGTGGCCGGCGAGATGCAGAAGGACGAATACTTTCGCCTGCGCAAAATGCCCTTGCTGATTGGCGGGGCCACCACCAGCCGCGTGCACACCGCCGTGAAAATTGCGCCGCATTACGACGGCCCGGTGCTGTATGTGCCCGACGCTTCGCGCAGCGTGGGCGTGGCGCAAAGCCTCTTGGGCGAGCAGGCCGCCAGCTACATCGCAGAAGCCGCCGCCGACAACGACAAGGTGCGCCAACAGCACGCGAACAAGAAGCAGGTTCCCCTGTGGCCGCTGGCGCGCGCACGTGCCAACAAAGCGCAAATGGACTGGTCAGGCTACCAGCCACCAAAACCCAAATTCATTGGGCGGCGCGTGTTCCGCAATTTCGATTTGACGGAACTGGCACGCTTCATCGACTGGGGCCCCTTCTTCCAGACCTGGGATCTGGCAGGCCCGTACCCGGCCATCCTCACCGACGAGGTGGTGGGGGTGGAAGCGCAAAAGGTTTTGCGCGATGGCCAGGCCCTGCTCAAGCGCGCCATCGACGGCCGCTGGCTCACCGCCAACGCCGTCATCGGGCTGTACCCCGCCAACAGCGTGCAGGACGATGACATCGCGCTCTACACGGATGAAACCCGCAGCCAACCCGCCATGACCTGGCACGGCCTGCGCCAGCAAACCGAAAAGCAGGAGATTGACGGCGTGCTGCGCCCCAGCCGCTGCCTGGCCGATTTCGTGGCACCCAAGGGCGTGGCAAACGACTACGTCGGCGTGTTCGCCGTGACCGCTGGCATTGGGGTGGAGAAGCGCGAACAGATCTTTGCCGACGCGCTGGACGACTACAGCTCCATCCTCTTCAAGGCCATTGCCGACCGCCTGGCCGAGGCCTTTGCCGAATGCCTGCACTACCGCGTGCGCACCGACTGGTGGGGCTACGCGCCCGATGAGGCTTTTGACATTGAGGCGATGGTGGCCGAGCGCTACCGCGGCATCCGCCCCGCACCGGGCTACCCCGCCTGCCCCGACCACAGCGCCAAAAAGGCCATGTTCGAGCTGCTGCAGTGCGCCGAAGTGGGCATGGAGCTCACCGAATCCCTGGCCATGAAGCCGGCGGCCAGCGTCAGCGGGTTTTATCTCGCCCACCCCGAGAGCGCGTATTTCAATGTGGGGAAGATTGGGGAAGACCAGTTGAATGATTTGGCCTTGCGCAGTGGCTCCACACCGGCTGAACTACAAAGGTTGTTGGCGCCTAACTTGTGATGGTGTAGGTCAGGCTTTGTACGTGTGCCTGCGGGTGGGTGCGCAGCGGGGGCGTTGCTTCACTCACACATAAGCACCAACTACCCCGTCAGCGCACATGTCTGGAACCGTTGCGCTTGCCATGGATCGCACGGGGAGGGGATGCGCCGGGCGCCGATTTGGGGTACTCCCGTATGAGGCGCCCGGCGTATCCCCTCCCCGTGCAGCGAGCGAAAAAAACCTACGCGGACAACCGCATGTCAGCATCACATGACTGCAAGAGAGAGGGCAATTACAACCACCTTAGTTCCCCTTACGCGGCACACCGGCGCCGACGCCCCTCTTCAGGCGTGTGTCTTTTGTGCCGGTCACTCAGTGGTAGTCGCTTTCTCGCTGGTGCCGAACTGCGCCTATATGGACCCGACCTGCTGCCATTATTTCGAAGAGCACTACATAGCCGGTTGCACCAAATGGGACAATCAGTTCACGTACAAACGGACTGTTCTCTGCTTTGCGGCAGCTGAACGGACTCATGGCTAGAAACTGGCACGCTCCTCGAATGGCCTGAATTGCTCGTATCGGAATTTCAAGATCGCCCGTTGGACTGTTCAGTTCACGCTCGAAGGCGAAATCAAACATTCTTTCGAGATCCTCTTCGGCCTCGCGGCTGAAAACGACCTGGTAAATCATGCCCGGTGCTTCTTCTGTCGCTCTCTTGCGGCAGCGACCTTGGCTTCCAGCTTGGCAATAACCGTCTCGGCGGGAATCCAGTCCGCAGCCGCTTCTGAACGCGCAATGGCCGCCAGGCCACGACGCACAAATTCGGATTGATCCCGGCGGCGGGATACCTCGGTTCGTACGGCATGTTCGACCAGTGCGGCCATGGTCTCGCCGCTCTCAAGCGACTGCTCGATCTCTTCACGAAACGCTGACTCTATGCGAATGGGTGGGATTGTTGCCGTCTTCATGGTCTCAATGTATCGCTTGTGCGATGCATCGTCAACTCTTCGGGCAAACCGACAGGTTGGCCTATTCAGGCATGGTTGCGACTCCTCAATCAAAACGCATAACCAAACGACTGCATAACACCGCGAGCCTTCTCACCCTTGAGGTAGGCCATGAGCGCCACCGCTGCCGGGTTGCCTGCGCTGTTACCCAAGGCCACTGCGTCCTGGCGAATCGGCGCGTGCAGGGTGGCGGGTACCACCCAAGCCGAGCCCTCGCTGATTTTTCCGTCCACCATCACCTGCGACAGCGCCACAAAGCCCAGTGCCGCATTGCCGGTGCTGACCCACTGGTAGGCCATGGCGATGTTCTCGCCCTGGATGGTTTTGGCCTGCAGGGACTGGCGCAGGCCGAGCTTGTCCAGCAACTCCACAGCGGCGGCGCCGTAGGGGGCTAGCCTGGGGTCGGCGATGGCTATTTTGTCGAAACTGCCTTTGCGTAGGACTTCGCCTTTGTCATCCACCAGACCCGCTTGTTTGCTCCACAGCACCAGCCTGCCGGTGGCATAGGTGAAACGGCTACCTGCAATGGTTTGGCCTTCTTGTTCGAGCCGCGCGGGGGTGGTCTGGTCCGCAGCCAGCAGCACCTGGAAGGGCGCGCCATTTTTGATCTGCGCGTAAAACTTGCCGGTGGAGCCGAAGGACAGCACGGCGCGGTGGCCGGTGTCTTCTGCAAAGGCTGCGGCAATCTTCTGCATGGGCGCGCTGAAGTTGGCCGCCACCGCCACGCTGACATCGGCGCCATGGGCTGCGCCCGCAACTGCCAGCAAAAACGACATGGATAGAAGCAGTCTGCAGAACAGTTTTTTCATGCACTGATTATGCTGCGCGCCCCGGCTTCGCACAGGCGCAGCACGCGCTCAAACCCGGCCAAGGCGCCGAAGTAGGGGTCGGGTATTTCCTGCTCCACAAGGCCGGGAACGCCCTGCAGAAACAGCCGTAGCTTGTACCGGTATTGCGGCGGACACAGGGCCTGCAGATCGGCCAGATTGGTCCGGTCCATCGCCAAGATCTGGTCGAAGCGCTTGAAGTCAGCCACCAGCACCGCACGCGGTCGTGCCCTGGGCACCGGGTAGCCATGCAGGTGCAAGGTGGCAATGGCACGCAGGTCGGCGCGGCGGCTGCTGGCGGCGGCGTGGGTGCCTGCAGACGCCAGCTGCAGGCGCGGTGGACCGGGCAACTGCTGCAATAGCTGGGCACAGACGGCCAAGGCCATGGGCGAGCGGCACAGGTTGGCGCGACACACCAGCAGGATGCGCGCGTGGCGTTGAACAAGGGCTTGCATGGGCGGTGGAGGCGGGCAGGGGCCGAGTCCATTGTGCTGCGCCCTGTCCCCTGGGAGGCACACAAGTGGCCTTATTCATGCGATTTCGCAAGCCCGCGGCCGGGCTGAATCCGGACACTGCAAACCTCATTGTCCAGTTAGGGGGTGTTCCTTGAAAAGTCCTCAGTCGATTGCCCGGTCCGTCATAAAAGGCCTGCTGTGCGCTATGGCGTTCGGCTTGCTGTTCTCTGCCTTGGGCGGGTGTTCCAGCTACCGTTCGGGCGGGCTGCCAGCCGCGCCAGTGGCTGCTGCGCAATCGGGCGAATACAACTATCTGGTCGGACCGGGTGACACCCTCAACATCATCGTCTGGCGCAACCCCGAGCTGTCCATGACCGTGCCGGTGCGCCCGGACGGCAAAATCTCCACCCCACTGGTGGACGAGCTGGTGGCCCAGGGCAAGACCACGGTAGAGATTGCGCGTGACGTCGAGAAAACCCTCAACACCCTGGTGCGTGACCCGGTGGTCACCGTCATCGTCACCAACTTTGTCGGGCCCTACAGCGAGCAGGTGCGCGTGGTGGGCGAGGCCACACGGCCGCAGGCCTTGCCCTTCAAGCAGAAGATGACGCTGCTCGACGTGATGATTGCCGTGGGCGGCCTGACCGACTTTGCCGATGGCAACGCGGCCTCACTCACGCGCCCGTCGGACGGCGGCAAGCGCTATGCGGTGCGCATCAAAGACCTGGTCAAGCGCGGCGACATCTCGGCCAACGTGGAGATGCGCCCGGGCGACGTGCTGATCATTCCCCAAGGCTGGTTCTAGGCCTGGTGCAGGGAATTGGTGATGGACGATCTGTTGGATCGCTTGGCAACCGCTGCCTCCGGCATCTGGAAGCACCGCTGGCTGGGCCTCCTGGTGGCGTGGACGGTGGGCATTTTGGCCTGCCTCTTTGTACTGGCGGTGCCTGACCGCTACGAGGCCTCGGCCCGGGTTTTTGTGGACACGCAGTCCATCCTCAAGCCCCTCATGGCGGGCCTTGCCGTGCAGCCCAATGTGGACCAGCAGGTGGTCATGCTCAGCCGCACCCTCATCAGCCGCCCCAACATGGAAAAGCTGGTGCGCATGGCCGACATGGACCTCAATGCCCACACCCGTGCCGAGCAGGACGCGCTGATTGACACCCTGATGGGCACTGTGGAAATCAAGAACCTCGGGCGCGACAACCTGTACGTGCTCTCCTACCGCGACAACAGCCCGCAAAAGGCCACCAAGGTGGTGCAGTCGCTGGTGTCCATCTTTGTCGAATCCAGCATGGGCGACAGCCGCAAGGACAGCCACACCGCACGCAAGTTCATCGACGAGCAGATCAAGACCTATGTGGCCAAGCTCGACCAGGCCGAGGCCCGGCTGCGCGACTTCAAGGTGCGCAACATCGAGCTGCAAAACACCGACGGCCGCGACATGTCCGAACAGCTGCGCGTGCTGGGTGACCAGCTGGGCCAGGCGCGCCTGGAATTGCGCGAGGCCGAAAACGCCCGCGCCGCTGCCAACCGCCAGGTGGCACAGGAAAAGACCCAGGGCAAGGCCGACTCCACCCGCAGCCTGCTGCAGGAGTCGGCACTGGCCGCCTCCACCCCCGAGCTTGACGCGCGCATCGAAGTGCAAAGGCGCAACCTCGACATGCTGCTGCAGCGCTACACCGAGGCCCACCCCGACGTCATCAGCACCCGGCGCATGCTGGCCGAGCTGGAAGACACGCGCAAAAAAGAAGTCGCCGCGCTGCGCCAGGCGGCGCTGCAAAACCCCATGCCGGTGTCCACCAACACGCTGGCCTTCCAGGAGCTCTACAAGGTCATGGCCGCGCAAGAGGTGCAGGTGGCAGCCCTCAGGGCCCGGGTGGGCGAGTACACCGCCCGCATGGCGCGCGCGCGCGAGCTGATGAAGATCGCACCCCAGGTCGAGGCTGAGCTGGCCCAGCTCAACCGCGACTACGACATCGACAAGAAAAACTACAACGACCTGGTGGCCCGGCGCGAGTCGGCCGCACTGACCGGCGACCTCGAAAGCGCCGCGGGCGTGGCCAACTTCCGCCTGATCGACCCGCCGCGTGCATCGCCCAAACCGGTGGCGCCCAACCGCTTGCTGCTGCTCTCGCTGGCCTTGTTGGTGGCGCTGGGCGCGGGCGCCGGTGCGGCCCTGCTGGCCAGCCATGTGCGCTCTGTCTTTTTCGACGGCCAGAGCCTGCGTGAAAGCCTGGGTCTGCCGCTGGTGGGCGTGGTCACGCTGGTGCGTTCCGAGGCCAGCCTGCTGCGTGAAAAAACCGACCTCAAACGCTTTGCCGCCGCGCTGGGCTCCCTGGTGGGCGCCTATGCGCTGGGCATGGTGGTGGTGTCTGTCTTGGCAAACCGGGCCTGAACCATGAGCATGAACAGTTTGATTGAACAGGCCGCACGGCGACTCGAGCAGTTGCGACAGGCCGGGGTGGACTTGCCGGTGGTGAACGGTGTAGGGCTGCCCAATGACCCGGTGCACGTGGTGCCTGCGGTCACGCCGCCACCAGCGCACCCACCAGCGCCCCCGTCAGCGACCATGTCTGCAGCACCAGCAGCGCAGGCCGATGGTGCGCCGCTGGTGCTGCCCAAGCGGGCGCCGCGTGTCGACATTGATCTGGAGCGCCTGGCGCTCGCGGGCTATCTCACCCCGCTGGCGCCGCGCTCGCTGGTGGCCGACCAGTTCCGCGTCGTCAAGCGCCCGCTGATTGGCAACGCCGTGGGCCCCAACGCGGCCGAGGTGGCGCGTGGCAACCTCATCATGGTCACCAGCGCCAGGCCAGGAGAAGGCAAGACTTTTACGGCCATCAACCTCGCCATCAGCCTGGCCGCCGAGCTCGACACCACCGTGCTGCTGGTGGATGCCGACGTCACCCGTCCCTCGGTCATGGACGTGTTGGGCCTGCCACGCAGCGCCGGGCTGATGGACCTGCTGCAGGACGACGCGGTGCGCCTCGAAGACACCCTGCTGCGCACCAACATCGACAAGCTCACTGTGCTGCCCAGCGGCACCGCACATGCGCGTGCCACCGAAATGCTGGCCAGTGAAGCCATGGCGCGCCTGCTGCAGGAGCTGTCCTCGCGCTATGCCAACCGCCTCATCGTGTTCGATTCGCCGCCCCTTCTGCTGGCCACCGAATCGCGCGTGCTGGCCACCCACATGGGCCAGGTGGTGGTGGTGGTGCAGGCCGAACAGACCCTGCAGGCCGACGTGCGCGCCGCGCTGGCCACGATTGACAACTGCCCGCTGCGCCTGATGTTGCTCAACCAGGCCCGCAAGGCGGCCGTAACCGGATACGACTATGGCCCTGCAGCCGTCTGAGCCCTTAGCCCCTCGTGCCTCGCCCCGGCGCCAAACCCCCGCGCTCCGGCGCCAGACCGCCGTTGCTCGGCCCACCGCCGTGGCGTTGCTGCTGTGGTCCGCCATGCGGGTCTGGGCACAGGCGGATGACGCGACCGAGCTGGCGCCCTCCAAGCCGCTCTTCACCGTGGTGCCGCGCGTGAGCCTGCAAGAAACTTTTACCGACAACGTCAACCTCTCCAGCACCGACCGGCGCGCCGAGCAAATCACCGAACTCAGCCCCGGCGTGCACCTCACCAGCGAAAGTGGGCGCGTCAGCGGCTATCTCGACTACGCCCTGCGCGCCCTGGGCTATGCCCAGGGCAGCCACGAAGGCAGCTTCCTGAACGCCCTGAGCACCGCAGGCGAGGCTGACGTGCTGGATCAGTGGCTGTTTGTGGACTTTGGCGGCAGCATCTCGCAGCAATCGCTCTCGCCCCTGGGGCCTTTGAGTCCCCTCGGGCCCTTGTCGGGTACGGCGGGCTACGGTACTGCCAACAGCGCCGAGGTGTCGCGCTACAGCGTGGCGCCCTTTGTACAAGGTGTGCTGGGCGGGGCCGTGAACTACAACGCACGCTTTGGCCGCACCATCACCCACGCCAACACCGCACTGGCCTCCGATGTGGGCGAGTCGCAGGCCAGCATCAACCTCGGCAGCACCGCCAGCCTGGGCCCTGTGGGCTGGGTGGCCGACGCCAGCCGCTACAACGTCGACTACAGCGCAGGCCGTGCCACCGAGGCCGACCAGGCCGATGTGGGCCTGTCGCTGGCCCTCACGCCGCAGCTCAGCTTCATCGCCCGGGTCGGGCGCGAAAGCAGCAACTACACCAGCCTGGAGAAGCAATCACACGACACGCGCGACCTGAGCGTGGGCTGGCAGGCCTCGCCGCAGCTGCAGGCCAGCGCTTCCTGGGGCCAGCACTCGTATGGCGACACGCACACGGCCAGCATCGACTACCAGACGCCGCTGGTCAGCGTGCGCCTGGCCGACCGGCGTGATGTGACGGCCGTCCCCGGACAGGTGTTGGCGGTGCAGTTCCTGCCCCCAGGCAGCGGCCAGGTGCCGGGGCAGCCGCCGGTGCTGCCGGTGATTGGCTACTTCGCCACCACCGCGGTCGCCCTGCAAGACCGGCAAGACCTGTGGGTCAGCCTGCAGGGCGTGCGTGACACCGTCAGCGTGGGTTACAGCCAGAGCGAGAGCCGCCGCCTCGACACGCTGGTAGCGACCTCCGATGTGCTGGCGGACAACACGGTGCGCCAGCAGGGCGTGAGCGTCGATTACAACCACCGCCTGACGCCGCTCTTCAACCTCGATGCGCTGGCTTCGCTGCAAAAGGTGTCCTCGTCGAAGGGCCCGGACGACACCTTGCTGCGCCAGGTGCAGCTCAGCCTGAACGGCCAGGTTACGCGCCAGGGCAGTGCCTCGGTGTCGCTGCGCCGCGCCGTTTCCACGGGCGGTGCAGCCTATGAGGAAACGGCACTCACCTTTTGCTTCAGGCTCGAGTTCTGAGCCATGTACCAAGCCTATTACGGGTTGAGCAACAAGCCGTTTCAACTCAACCCCGACCCGGTCTTCTACTTCGGCAGCAGCCAGCACCGGCGTGCGCGCGCCTACCTCGAATACGGCGTGCACCGCAACGAGGGCTTCATCGTCATCACCGGCGAGGTGGGTGCGGGCAAGACCACCATCGTGCGCGCCCTGTTGGCCGCTCTGGACACCACGCAGGTGGTGGCCGCCCACATGGTGACCACGCAGCTCGACGCCGATGACACCCTGCGCATGGTGGGTGCGGCCTTCGGTGTGCCGGTCAAAAACCTGTCCAAGGCCGATGTGCTGATGGCGTTGGAGGCCTGGCTGGTGCAGCAGAACATGCAGGGCAGGCGCTGCCTGCTGGTGGTGGACGAGGCGCAAAACCTGAGCCCGCGCGCGGTCGAAGAGCTGCGCATGCTCAGCAACTTCCAGTACGGGCAGCAGGCGCTTCTGCAAACCTTTCTGGTCGGCCAGCCCGAGTTCCGCGCCATTCTGCAAAGCCCCGCCATGCAGCAGCTGTGCCAGCGTGTGACTGCCACCTGCCACATCGGCCCGCTCGACGCGCAGGAGACGCAGGGCTACATCACGCACCGCCTGCACACGGCTGGCGGCACCGACAAACCCACGTTTGATGCGGGCGCCTTCCAGGCCATCTTCAAGGCCTCGGGCGGCATACCCCGGCGCATCAACCAGGTCTGCGACCGGCTGCTGCTGTCGGGCTTTCTGGCGGGCAAACACGCCTTTGTGGCCAGCGATGTGCAAGAGGTCACCACCGAGCTCTCGGCCGAGTTCAGCACCCCGCAGGGCCAGGCGGCCGACGCCACGCCGCAGGCGCGCGCCATGGTGCAGCACCTCCAGGGCCTGGGCGTGGAGCAGTTTGATGCGCGCCTGCGCCGCCTGGAGAGCAGCATGCTGCGCCTGGAGCACCTCAACCTGCAGCTGCTGCAACTGCTGCAAAAGCTCGCCACGGGCGCGCAGCGCGAGGGGCGGCCATGAAGCCGGTGCTGTGCGTGGTGGGCGCGCGGCCCAACTTCATCAAGATGGCGCCCATTCTGCGTGCCATGGCGGCGCACGATCCGCCGCTGCCTGCGGTGCTGGTGCACACCGGCCAGCACTACGACCACGCCATGAGCGACCGCCTGTTCACAGCCCTGGGCCTGCCGCAACCGGTGACCAACCTCGAGGTCGGCTCGGCCAGCCACACGCAGCAAACCGCCGAGGTCATGCGCCGCTTCGAGCCCCTGCTCGACACCCACCAGCCCAGTGCCGTGCTGGTGGTCGGTGATGTCAATTCCACCCTGGCCTGCGCCTTGGTGGCGCGCCAGCGCGGTGTGCCGGTGCTGCATGTGGAAAGCGGTTTGCGCAGCTTCGAGCGCAGCATGCCCGAAGAGCTCAACCGCGTGCTCACCGACCAGATGGCCGACCGCCTCTACACCACCGAGCACAGCGCCGCCGACAACCTGGCGCGCGAGGGCATCGCGCCCGAGCGGGTGCAATTTGTCGGCAATGTGATGATCGACTCGGTGGTGCACGGCCTGGTGAGCGCCAGCGAGGCCCGCCAGACGCTGCGCCAATGGGGCGCCAACGCCACACTGCTCGATGCGCCGCAGGGCTTTGCGGTGCTCACCCTGCACCGGCCCGGCAATGTGGACGACGCGGACACCCTGCGCGCGCTGCTGCAGCTGATGGGCGAGGTGGCCGAGCAGCTGCCGCTGCTCTTTGTGACCCACCCGCGCACGCGCGCCAGCATCCGCCGCTACGGCCTGGCCGGTCTGCTGAAACACCCGCGCATGGTCACCTTGCCGCCGCAGGACTACCTGGAAATGCTGGGCCTGGTGGCGCACGCGCGGCTGGTGCTGACCGACTCGGGTGGCCTGCAGGAAGAAACCACGGCGCTGGGCGTGCCCTGCCTCACCCTGCGCGACAGCACCGAGCGCCCGGTCACGGTAGAGCAGGGCACCAACACCCTGGTCGGGCGCGACCGCGAGGCCATTCTGCGCGGCGTGCAGGCCGTGCTCGAAGGGCGCGGCAAATGCGGCAAGGTCCCCGAGGGCTGGGACGGCCACGCCGCCGAGCGCATCGTGGCCGACCTGTACCAATGGCTGCAAGCGGCCTGAAGAAAGCCCCACATGCCAAGCACCTCCACGCAACGCAGGGCAGCACAGGTCAACGCCCTCACCATCGACGTGGAAGACTACTTCCAGGTCTCGGCCTTTGCGCCGCACATTGCGCGCAGCGAATGGAACACGCGCGAGTGCCATGTGGAGCGCAACATCGCGCGCATCCTGGAGATGCTGGCCGAACACGAGGTGCAGGCCACGTTTTTCACGCTGGGCTGGATCGCCGAGCGCTACCCGCGCATGGTGCAGGCCATTGCCGCAGCAGGCCACGAGCTGGCCAGCCACGGCTATGCCCACGAGCGCGCCACCCGGCAAAGCCCGCAGGCCTTTTTTACCGACATCCAGCTGGCCAAAATCCTCATCGAAGACCTGGCCGGTAAGGCCGTGCTGGGCTACCGTGCGCCCAGCTTCTCGATCGACCGCAGCAACGCCTGGGCCTTTGATGTGCTGCAAAAGGCGGGCTACCGCTACAGCTCCAGCGTCTACCCCATTGTTCACGACCACTACGGCATGCCCGAGGCACCGCGCTTTGCTTTTGAATCGCGCCCGGGCCTGCTGGAAATTCCCATCACCACCTTGCGCCTTTGGGGGCGCAACCTGCCCGCCAGCGGCGGTGGCTACTTCCGCTTGTTGCCCTATGCGCTGTCGCGCTGGATGCTGGCACGCATCAATGCGCGCGAGCAGCAGGCCTGCGTCTTCTACTTCCACCCCTGGGAGCTCGACACCCAGCAGCCACGGGTGGCAGGCATTGGTGCGCGCACCCGCTTTCGCCACTACCTGAACCTGGCGCGCATGCAGCCGCGCCTGGAGCAGCTTCTGCAGGACTTCCACTGGGACCGGGTGGACCGGATTTTTCTGGACGGGCCCCATGCAAGCCGAGCCGTGCACTGAAAGCCCGCTGCAAATCAGGCGCCTGGAAAGCGGCGACCAGCTGATGTCCCAGCGCTGGGACGCCTTTGTGCTGACCCAGCCCGAGGCCACGTTTTTTCACCGCGCGGGCTGGCAGCACGTGCTGCAGCAGGTGCTGCGGCACGACAGCTATTTTTTGTATGCCGAAGAGGGCGGCCGCCTCTGCGGCGTGCTGCCACTGGCGCATGTCAAAACCTGGCTCTTTGGCAATGCGCTGGTGGGCCTGCCCTTTGCCGTGTATGGGGGTGTGGTGGCCACGCGCCCCGAGGTGGCCAGCGCGCTGGAGCAGGCCGCAGAAAGCCTGGCGCAACGCCTGGGCGTGGCGCACCTGGAGCTGCGCAACCGCACGCTGCGCCACAGCGACTGGCCCTCGCAAGACCTCTACGTGGGCTTTCGCAAAGCCCTGGAGCCCGGGGACGCAGCGCGCCTGCAGGCCATACCGCGCAAGCAGCGCGCCATGGTGCGCAAGGGCCAGGGCCATGGCCTGCACAGCGCCGTCGACAGCGGGGTGCAGCGCTTTTTTCCGCTCTATGCCAACAGCATGCGCAGGCACGGCACACCGGCCCTCTCGCGCCGCTATTTCGAGGCCCTGCTGGCCACCTTTGGTACCGACTGCGAAGTGCTCACCGTCAGCACGGCACAGGGCCAGCCGGTCAGCAGCGTGCTGAGCTTTTACTTTCGCGACGAGGTGCTGCCCTATTACGCCGGTGACCTGCCCGAGGCCCGCGCGCTGGCCGCCAACGATTACAAGTACTGGGCCCTGATGTGCCATGCCAGCCAGCGCGGTGCCACGGTGTTTGACTATGGCCGCAGCAAGCAGGGCACGGGCTCTTACGCCTTCAAGAAAAACTGGGGCTTTGTGCCGCTGCCCCTGCACTACGAATACCAGCTCTACAAACGCGCAGCAGTACCGCAAAACAACCCGGCCAACCGCGGCTTTGCACCGCTGATTGCAGTCTGGCGCCGCCTGCCTCTGGGTGTGGCCAACTGGCTGGGCCCGCACATCGTCCGGGGGCTGGGATGAGCGTCTGGCCACAAGCCGTTCCAGCCACCGCGCCCGCCGCTCCGCCGCGCGCAGGGGCGGCATGGCCCGACATGCCCAAGCCCTGGCTGCGCTCGGGCGCTGCGCTGCTGTTGGTGCTCAACGGGCTGGTCTTGCTCTACCACCAGACCGCTTGGTCCATGGTGCAAATCTGGCTGCGCTCGGGCACCTTTGCGCATTGCCTGCTGGTGCTGCCGCTGGTGCTGTGGCTGGTCTGGCGCCAGCGCGGTACGCTGCGTCTGCTGGTGCCGCGCACCGCGCCTGCGGCGCTGCCGCTGGTGGCGCTGGCCAGCTTTGCCTGGCTCTTGGGTGAGCTGGCGGTGGTCAATGCGCTGGCGCAGGCCACGCTGGTGGCGCTGCTGGTGCTGGCGGTGGCCGCTGTGCCGGGTTGGCAGGTGGCACGCTGCCTGGCCTTTCCCTTGTCTTTCCTGTTTTTTGCCGTGCCGCTGGGCGAGTTTTTGCTGCCGCAGCTGATGGCGTGGACGGCCGACTTCACCGTCTTCGCCCTGCGCATGAGCGGCATACCGGTGTTCCGCGAGGGCAACAGCTTTGTCATCCCCTCGGGCAACTGGTCGGTGGTGGAGGCCTGCAGCGGCGTGCGCTACCTGATTGCCTCCTTTATGCTGGGCACCCTGTTTGCGTACCTCAACTTCCAGTCGCTGCACAGGCGCCTGCTGTTTGTGCTGGTCTCGCTGCTGGTACCGCTGGTGGCCAACTGGTTGCGCGCCTACTTCATCGTGCTGCTCGGGCATGTGTCCAACAACCGCATCGCCACCGGTGTCGACCATCTGCTGTATGGCTGGCTGTTCTTTGGCGTGGTGATCGGCCTGATGTTTCTGGTGGGCGCGCGCTGGGCCGAAGACGTGGCGCCACCACCTTCCCCGATTGCGGCGGCCGTGCCACTGGCCAACGCCAGCGCCAACCGCACCCCCACCGCCGACAGCCCCGGTGCGCCCTGGCGCATGGTGCTGCTGCTCTTGCTGGTTGCCGCTGCACCGCACCTGGCGCTATGGGCCATGGACGCCTCCGCTGCGGCCCCGGCGCGCGTGGCCACCACCTCTGGCCCCTTGGGCCCTGTGCTGGCCCCCGACCTGGGCAAGCGCTGGCCGCAGCAAGCGCAGCAGCAGATGGCGCTGCTGCCTGCCCTGGAGCCCGCCTACCAAAACCCCACGCTGGCGGTGCGTGCAGGCTATGGCACAGCGCAGCGCCCGGTGGGGCTGTACATCGCGCTTTATCGCAACCAGCGGCGGGGCCACAGCCTGGTGGGCTCGGACAACGCGCTTGTCACCAGCACCAACCCGCATTGGCTGCAGGTCGCAGGCGCCAGCCAGGCGCTCAAGCTGGGGCGCCAGACCATCACCTTGCGCAGCAGCACGCTGCACGCCGCCGAGCGCCCTGGTGCTGTCGACCATGCCACCGCGCCAACGCTTGCTGCGGCGGCCGCCCCGCCCGCAGGCAGTGCGCTGCTGGTGTGGCAGATCTACTGGGTGCATGGCCACCTCACGGCCAGCGACTTTCTGGCCAAGGCCTGGAGCGCCTGGAGCCGCCTGACCGGCCAGCCCGATGACGCGGCGGTGCTGCTGGTCTACACGCGCGCGGACCCTGTGGCGGGCGCAGCCGCCAGCACCGCCAGCGCGAGCACGCAAGCCACACCCGCCATTGAAGCCACGCCCGGCACCGAAGCCAGCGCCACACTGGCCGCCTTCTGGGCCGACAACTTCCGCATGCTCGACCTGTGGCTGCGCCGCGCCGCCAACAGCCCGGGCATCTCCCTGCAGGAGGCCACATGACACAGCCCCTGAACGCCTCCTCAACCTGCGTGGCCGTCATCGGCCTGGGCTATGTGGGCCTGCCGCTGGCGGTGGAGTTTGGCAAACACTTCCCCACGCTGGGCTTTGACATAGCCCCCGCGCGCGTGCGCCAGTGTCAGGAGGGCATAGACCCCTCCGGCGAACTCAGCCGCGCGCAGATGGCCGCCAGCCAGACGCGCTACAGCGCCGACCCGGCCTGCCTGGCCGAGGCCGACATCATCGTGGTGGCCGTGCCCACGCCGGTGGACAGCGCCCACATCCCCGACTTTGGTCCGCTGGTGGCGGCAGCCACGTCGGCCGGGCAGCACATGAAGCCGGGCGCCACGGTGGTGTTCGAGTCCACGGTGTACCCGGGTGCCACCGAAGAAGTCTGCATACCCGTGCTGGAGCGCGCCTCGGGCCGGCGCTGGAAAAGCGGCTTTTATGTGGGCTACTCGCCCGAGCGCATCAACCCCGGCGACCAGGAGCACACGCTCACCCGCATTCTCAAAATCGTCTCCGGCGACACCCCGGCCACGCTCGAGCGGTTGGCCCAACTCTACGAAACCATTGTGCTGCCGGGCGTGCACCGCGCACCCAGCATCAAGGCCGCAGAGGCGGCCAAGGTCATCGAGAACACCCAGCGCGACCTCAACATCTCGCTCATGAACGAGCTGGCCATCATCTTCGACCGGCTCGGCCTCGACACCCACGACGTGCTGGCGGCGGCCGCCACCAAGTGGAACTTCCTCAACTTCAAGCCCGGCCTGGTGGGCGGCCACTGCATTGGCGTGGACCCGTACTACCTCACCCACAAGGCCGAGATGCTGGGCTACAACCCGCAGGTCATCCTGGCCGGGCGGCGCATCAACGACGGCATGGGCAAGTTCATTGCCGAGCAGACCGTCAAGAACATGGTGGCCGCAGGCAGCGCCATACGCGGTGCCTGCGTCAACATCATGGGCCTGACCTTCAAGGAAGACTGTGGCGACCTGCGCAACTCACGCGTGGTGGACATCATCCGCGAGCTGCAAAGCTACGGCATCCGCGTGCACGTAGCCGACCCGCGCGCCGACGCCGCGCAGGCGCTGGCCGCCTACGAGGTGGTGCTCACGCCCTGGAGCGAGCTGCCGCGCGCCGACGCCATCGTGGCCGCCGTGGCGCACCGCGAATACACCGGCATGGCAGTAGTCGAGCTGGGCCAGAAGCTGGTGCCGGGCGGGGCCTTCATTGATGTCAAATCGGCCTTTGACCGCAGCGCGCTGCTGGCGGCGGGCTACACCCTGTGGCGGCTGTGATGGCGTTGGCTGAAAAAGTGGCGGATGGGCGGCCCCTGGTGCTGCATGTGGTGCACCGCTTTGACACCGGCGGGCTGGAAAACGGGCTGGCCAACCTGATCAACCGCATGCCCGAGGACTGCTACCGCCATGCCGTGCTGGCGCTCACCGAAGTGACTGGTTTTCGCCACCGCGTGGAGCGCGCGGGCGTGGAGTTCATAGCCCTGCACAAGCCGCCGGGCCAGACCGCCTGGCAGTTCCACCGGCTGTTCCAGATTTTTAGGCGCCTGCGCCCGCACATCGTGCACAGCCGCAACCTGGCAGCGCTCGAGGCACAGCTGCCCGCCTGGGCGGCCGGGGTGCCGGTGCGCATCCACGGCGAGCACGGCCTGGGCCTGCACACGCACGGCGGCACCGGCGTGCACTACGACCGGGTGCGCCGCTTTTACCGGCCCTGGGTGCAGCACTACACCGCGCTCTCGCACGAACTCAACAGCTACCTGCAAGACCACGTGCACGTGAGCGCTGACCACATCACGCAGGTCTGCAACGGCGTGGACAGCCAGCGCTTTTTCCCGCACGCAAGCGGCGTGCAGCGGATTGCAGGTTGCCCGTTTGAGCCCGCGCAGCACTGGGTTGTGGGCACCGTGGGCCGCATGCAGGACATCAAAGACCCGCTGCTGCTGGCGCGCGCCTTTGTGCAGGCAGTCACCCGCGTGCCCGCACTGCGCCTGCGGCTGCGCCTGGTGATGGTGGGCGAGGGCCCTTTGCGCGTGCAGGCCCTGGCACTCCTGGCCAGCGCCGGTGTGTCGCAGCTGGCCTGGCTGCCGGGCGAGCGCTTCGATGTGCCCGAGGTGCTGCGCGGCCTGCACGCCTTTGTGCTGCCCTCGCAGTCCGAGGGCATCTCCAACGCCCTTCTGGAGGCCATGGCCAGCGGTCTGCCGGTGCTGGCCACGCGCGTGGGCGGCAACCCCGAGCTGGTGCAAGACGGCCAGACAGGCTACCTGCTGCCCGCGGGTGACCCGCGCACCCTGGCCGCGCACCTCGTGCACCTGGCGCAGCACCCGCAGCAGGCCCTGGCCATGGGGCAGGCCGGGCGCAGCCGGGTAATGGCACAGTTCAGCCTGGACGCCATGGTGGCGCGCTACCAGAATCTGTACGACACGCAGCTGCAGCGCACCCGGCGCCTGCAGGGCCCTTTGCACAAAAGGGCCTGAGCATGTGCGGCATTACCGGCCTGTTTGACACGCGCGGCACGCGCCCCATCAGCCGCACGGCGCTCTCGCGCATGAGCGCCGCATTGCAGCACCGCGGGCCCGATGGCGCGCAAGAGCACCTCGCCCCCGGCTTGGGCCTGGCACACCGGCGTCTGGCCATCATTGACCTGCCGGGCGGCGCGCAGCCGATGTTCAACGAAGACGGCTCGGTGGTCGTCGTCTTCAACGGCGAGATCTACAACTACCAGCAGCTCATTCCCGAGCTGCGCGCGCTGGGCCATGTGTTTCGCACGCACAGCGACACCGAAGTCATCGTCCACGCCTGGGAGGCCTGGGGGGCGCAGTGCGTGCAGCACTTTCGCGGCATGTTTGCCTTTGTGCTGTGGGACCGCAACCAGCAGACGCTCTTCATGGCGCGCGACCGCCTGGGTGTGAAGCCCCTGTACTACGCCCTGCTCGACAACGGTCTGCTGCTGTTCGGCTCGGAGCTGAAGGCCCTGCTGGCGCATGGCAACCTGCCGCGCCACATCGACCCGTTGGCCGTGGAAGAGTACTTTGCGCTGGGCTATGTGGCCGAGCCGCGCAGCATTTTCAAGAGCGCCTGCAAGCTCCCGCCCGGCCACAGCCTGACCATTCGGCGCAGCTTTCCCATGCCCGAGCCACAGGCGTATTGGGACCTGCGTTTTACCCACGACAACTTCATCACAGCGGCCGACGCGCAGGACGAGCTGCTGCACCGCCTGCGCGAAGCCGTGCAGCTGCGCATGGTGGCCGATGTGCCGCTGGGCGCCTTTTTGTCGGGCGGGGTGGACAGCAGCACCGTGGTGGCGCTGATGGCCGGGCTGTGCAGCGCGCCGGTCACCACCTGCAGCATTGGCTTTGCCGACGCCGCCTATGACGAAACCGCATTTGCCGACCAGGTGGCCTGGCGCTACCAGACGCGGCACTTTCGCGACCAGATGGATCTGGAGCCCGGCAAGCTGCCCCAAGCCGACGTCATAGACCACCTGGCGCGCCAGTACGACGAACCCTTTGCCGACAGCTCGGCCATCCCCACCTGGCGCGTCTGCCAGCTGGCGCGCCGCCATGTGAAGGTGGCGCTCTCGGGTGACGGCGCCGACGAGGCCTTTGGTGGTTACGCACGTTACCGCGAGCACCTGCACCAGGAAACCCTGCGCCATGCCATGCCGCTCTGGCTGCGCCGGCCGCTGTTTGGCCTGATGGGCAGCGTGCTGCCCAAGCCTACGTTTGATGTGCTGGCGGGGGACGCAGTGGAGGCGTATCTGCACACCGTCTCGGTGGTCAAGGCGCCACTGCGCCGCGCCCTCTTCAGTGCGCGGCTGCAGCGCCAGCTCGGCGGCTACAGCGCGCTGCAGGTCTTCATGCGCCACGCGGCCCACACCGACCGGCACGACCCGCTGGCGTTGGCGCAATACCTGGACACCAAGACCTATCTGGTGGGTGACATCAACACCAAGGTCGACCGCGCCAGCATGGCGCACGGTCTGGAGGTGCGCGAACCCATGATGGACCACGAGCTGCTGCAGTGGCTGGCCACGCTGCCCTCCAGCATGAAAGTGGGGGACAGCCAGGGCAAGCTGCTGCTGAAGAAAACCATGGAGCCCTACCTGCCGCACGGTCTGCTGTACCGCCGCAAGATGGGCTTTGCCGTGCCGCTGGCGGCCTGGCTGCGCGGGCCGCTGCGCCAGCGCCTGCAACAAGCCGTGCTGGGGCCGCGCCTGCAGGACACCGGCTGGTTCGAGCGGCGCACCCTGTACCGTCTGGTGGAGGCGCACCTCTCGGGCGCGCGCGACCACAGTGCGACCCTGTGGTCGCTGCTGATGTTCGAGGCCTTTTTGCGCCAGGTGGTGGACGTGCCCAACCCTGGCGGACACGTGTTTGCACCGCCCGACCTGGAGGTGCGCATATGAGCGCCCAGGCTGCTGCGCGCCTGCGCATCCTGCACGTGCTCGACCACAGCGCGCCACTGCACAGCGGCTACAGCTTTCGCACCCTGGCCATCCTGCGCGAGCAGCAGCGCCTGGGCTGGCAGACCTGGCACCTCACCAGCCCCAAGCAGGGCCACAGCGCGCTGGTCGAAGAGCTGGTGGATGGCATGCATTTTTACCGCACCCCCAGCCGCGCGGGCACGGGGCTCATGGCGCAAATGCGGCTCACGGCAAAGCGCCTGGCCGAACTCGCGCGGAGCATGCGCCCGCACCTGATCCACGCCCACTCGCCGGTGCTCAATGCCCTGCCCAGCCTGTGGGTAGGCCGCCGCCTGGGGCTGCCGGTGGTGTACGAAATGCGCGCCTCCTGGGAAGACGCGGCGGTGGACCACGGCAGCACCACCGAGGGCAGCCTGCGCTACCGCGCCTCACGCGCACTCGAAGGCTTTGCGCTGCAGCGCGCCAGCCACATCACTACCATTTGCGAGGGCCTGCGCGCCGACATGGTGGCGCGCGGCGTTGCCGCTGAGCGCATCACCGTCATCCCCAACGCCGTCGACCCAGAGGCCTTTGCCTACTGCCCGCCGCCCGACCTGGCGCTGCGCCGCGCGCTGGGGCTGGAGGGCGCTTTGGTGCTGGGCTTTGTCGGATCCTTTTACGCTTACGAAGGGCTGCACCTGCTGCTGGAGCTGGCCGCGCGCATGCGCTGGCGCCACCCGCGCTTGCGCATCTTGCTGGTCGGCGGCGGCCCGCAGGAGGCGGTACTCAAGCAACGGGTGGCCGAACTCAGCCTGCAACACGTGGTGCTCTTTGTGGGGCGCGTGGCGCAGGCCGATGTCGCGCGCTACTACAGCCTGATGGATGTGCTGGTGTACCCGCGCCTGCCCATGCGCCTGACCGAGCTGGTTACGCCTTTGAAGCCCTTGGAGGCGATGGCGCAGGGCCTGCTGCTGCTGGCCTCTGACGTGGGTGGCCACCGCGAGCTGCTGGGCGCGCGTTTTGCATCAAACCTGTTTGCCGCCGGCGACGTGGGCGCGCTGGAGCAGGCTGTGGAAGCACTGCTGGCAAGTCGCCAGCATTGGCCCGCCATGCGCCAGCAGGCACGCCAGTACGTGGAATCCGAGCGCAGTTGGTCGATGAGCGTCGCACGCTACCGTGCGGTTTATCAAACCGCACTTGTAAAGCCGGCCGACACTGGCCCCCTGACCATTTGAGGCGGCCCTTATTGTGTGTGGCATTCACGGAATCTATCGATTGGACGGGCAGGCCGCAGAGCCCGCGCAGCTCGACGCCATGGGGCACACCACCCGCCACCGCGGGCCCGATTCGGCCGGGCAGCACCTGGATGGGCGCTGCGGCCTGGGCATGCGCCGCCTGGCGGTGATTGACCTGGCAGGCGGCCAGCAGCCCCTGGTCAGCGCCGATCGCAGGCTCTGGCTGGTGTGCAACGGCGAGATCTACAACTACCGCGAACTGCGTGCCGAGCTGCAGGCCCGGGGCTACCAGTTCCAGACCGATTCGGATTGCGAGGTGCTGCTGCACCTCTACGACGCCGAGGGCGACGCCTGCGTGCAGCGCCTCAATGGCATGTTTGCCTTTGCCCTGTGGGACGCGCGCCGCCAGCGCCTGCTGCTGGGGCGCGACCGCCTGGGCATCAAACCCCTGTACCTCTTGCGCACACCGCAGTACCTGGCCTTTGCCACCGAGGCCAAGGCCTTGCTGGCCTTGCCCGGCGTGCACGCCGCGCTCAATCACAACGCGCTGCCGGGCTATTTGCACCTGGGCTATGTGGCCGCACCCGACTGCCTGTTTGAAGGCATCGAAAAACTCCCCCCCGCCACGCTGCTGGCCGTGCAGGGCGGGCAGAGCCAGCAGTGGAGCTACTGGAGCCTGCAGCCGCAAAGCCTGACCATGGCTTCCGAACAGGACTGGTGCGCGCGCGTCGCCACCCAGCTGGAGCGCTCGGTGCAGATGCAAATGGTGGCCGATGTACCCATAGGCGCTTTTTTGTCGGGCGGTGTGGACTCCAGCGCGGTGGTGGGCCTGATGGCGCGGCATGCCAGCCACCCCATCAACACCTACGCCATCGGCTTTGCGGGCGGCACGGCCGAAGCGCTCTACAACGAGCTGCCCCATGCGCGGCGCGTGGCCCGGCTGTTTGGCACGCGCCACCGCGAAATTCTGGTGCGCCCGGACGTGGTGGGGTTGCTGCCCAAACTGCTGTGGCACCTGGACGAGCCGCTGGCCGACAGCGCCTTTGTCACCACCTACCTGGTGTCGGAATTCGCCCGCCGCGATGTCACCGTGATCCTCTCGGGCGTGGGCGGTGACGAGCTGTTTGGCGGCTACCGGCGCTACCTGGGCGGGCACTACGCAGCGGCCTGGCAGCGCGTGCCGGGCTGGCTGCGCCGCGCCGTGGCCACGCTCCTGCACACCCTGCCCGCCGACCGCCATGGTGCGGTGGCCAACCGCCTGCGCCTGGCGCGCGGCTTTGTGTCGTCAGTCGCGCTCGACGCGGACGCGCGCTACCGCAGCTACCTGCAGGTGCTGAGCCGCGAGGCCGTGGCGCACCTGCTGCTGCGCCAGGGTGGGCCAGGTACTGACCCCATGGCTCTGGCCTTTGCCCGCGCCGAGGGCCATGTGGAACAAAACCGACTGCTGGCGGTGGATGCGCAAACCCAGTTGCCCGATGACCTTTTGATGCTCACCGACCGCATGAGCATGGCCGTGTCGCTGGAGTGCCGTGTGCCCCTGCTGGACCACCAGTTGGTGGAGCTGGCCGCCAGCATTCCCCAGGCCATCAAGATGCGCGGTGGCCGTTTGAAGCATGTGCTCAAGGAGTCCCTGGCGGGCCTGCTGCCACACGATGTGCTCAACCGCAGCAAGCGTGGCTTTGGCACGCCCATGGGCGCCTGGCTCAAGGGCGAGCTGGCCCCGGTGCTCAAGCGCCTGCTCTCAGCCGAGGTGCTGCAGCGCCGGGGCCTGTTCCGGGCAGAGGCCGTGCACCGTCTCATGGCCGACCACCAGGCCAGCCGCATCGACGGCACCGACCCGTTATTGGCCCTGATGAACCTGGAAATCTGGAGCCGCATCTACCTCGACCGGCGCAGCCCCGAAGACGTGGCCGCCGAGCTCAAGGCCTGCCTGAACTGAACGCACCTGATTGCCCATGAACATCCTCTACCTCTGCCACCGCTTTCCGTTTCCGCCCAAGCGCGGCGGCAAGATCCGGCCCTTCAACATGATCCGCCACCTCACCGGTGCCGGGCACCAGGTCACGGTGTGTTCGCTGGCGCGCTCCAGCCACGAGGCGCAGGACGGGGAGGGTATTGCCGCCTATTGCGATGGCTTCGAGATGGGCCATGTCAAAGGCTCGGTGCAGCTGCTGCGCATGCTGGCGCGCCTGCCCACGCGCACGCCCAGCTCCATGGGTTTCTTTTATTCGGCTGCACTCGATGCCCAGGTGCAGGGCCTGCTGCAGTCGCGCCAGTGGGACCTGATCATGGTGCACTGCTCGAGTGCTGCACAGTACGTGGCGCATGTGCAGGACGTGCCCAAGATCCTCGACTTTGGCGACATGGACTCGCAAAAGTGGATGGCCTATGCGCAGTTCAAACCCTTCCCCCTGTCGCTGGGTTACCAGCTCGAGGGGCGCAAGCTGCTGGCCGCTGAAAAGCGCCTGGCGCAGCGCTTTGACCTGTGCACCACCACCACGCTGGGCGAATGGCAGACCCTGCAAAGCTACTGCCTGCCGGTGGACACTGACTGGTTTCCCAACGGCGTGGACAGCAGCTACTTCTGCCCCACTGACAACGCCTACGACCCCGACACCATCAGCTTCATGGGCCGCATGGACTACTACCCCAACCAGGAATGCATGCAGCGCTTTTGCCGCGAGGTGTGGCCGCGCCTGCAGGCACTGCGGCCCACGCTCAAGCTGCTGATTGTGGGCGCCGAGCCCAGCTACGCCATACGCCGCCTCGGCGCGCTGCCCGGCGTAACGGTGACCGGCTCGGTGGACGACGTGCGGCCCTACCTGCGGGCCTCGGCCCTGATGGTGGCGCCGCTGCAAATTGCCCACGGCACCCAAAACAAGATCCTCGAGGCCATGGCCCTGGGCGTGCCGGTGCTCACCACCAGTGTGGCCGCGCGCGGGGTGGACGCTTTTTCCAAAGAGCACCTGCTGGTGGCCGACACGCCTGAGGGCCAGGTGCGCGCCATCCTGGATGTCATCCGCCACCCGCGCGAACGCAAGCGCCTGGCCCGCGCCGCGCGCCAGCGCGTGCTGGCGCAGCACAGCTGGGCGGGCTCGATGCAGCGGCTCGACGCCATCATCGCGCGCTGCCTGCGCAACTTCCACAGCCGCCAGCTGGAGCGCGCCGCATGACGGCCACCATGAAGATCAGCATCTTTGGCCTGGGCTATGTGGGCGCGGTGTCGCTGGCCTGCCTGGTGCGCGACGGCCACAGCGTCATCGGCGTGGACATCGACGCCGACAAACTGGCCCTGATCCGCGCGGGTAAAACCCCGGTGGTGGAAGAAGGCATGGTGGGGCTGATGGCGGCTGCGGCCAGCAGTGGGCGCGCACAGGTCACACAGGACGTGGCGCTGGCCGTGCAGGGCAGCGCGCTCTCGCTGGTGTGCGTGGGCACGCCCTCGGCCGCCAATGGCAGCCAGGACCAGGGGCCGGTGCTGCGACTGGCCGAACAGCTGGCCCTGGCCCTGCGCGACAAGCCGGGCAAACACACTGTGGTCTTCCGCTCGACGCTCGTGCCAGGCACCGTGGAAAACGTGCTGCGCCCACGCATGGAGGCGCTCTCGGGCAAGCAGGATGGTGTCGATTTTTATCTGTGCTTCCAGCCCGAATTTTTGCGCGAGGGCAGCGCCATCCGCGACTACGACCACCCGCCGCTTACCGTGGTGGGCAGCAGCTATGTGGAGCCGGTGGCGCAGCTGCGCGCGCTGTTTGGCCATTTGCCCGGCCGCTTTGAAGTGACCGACCTGCGCACGGCAGAGATGCTCAAGGTCTGCTGCAACAACTTCCATGCGCTCAAGATCAGCTTTGCGAATGAAACCGCGCGCCTGTGCCAGGCCCTGCAGGTGGACGCCTTCGCGGTGATGGAGCTGCTGTGCCAGGACACCCAGCTCAACATCTCCCGCGCCTACCTGCGCCCCGGCTTTGCCTTTGGCGGCTCCTGCCTGCCCAAAGACCTGCGCGCCAGCAACCACCTGGCGCGCATGCACGATGTGGAGCTGCCGGTGCTCTCGGCCATCCTGCCCTCCAACCGCCTGCAATTGGAGCTGGCTTTGACCAAGCTGCTGGCAACCGGCAAGCGGCGCATGGGCTTCATTGGCCTGTCGTTCAAGAGCGGCACCGACGACCTGCGCGAGAGCCCGCTGGTCACCCTGGCCGAGCAGCTCATAGGCCGCGGCATCACGCTGTCGATCTACGACCCCGAGGTGCAGCTGGCCCGTCTGCTGGGCGCCAACCTCAGCTTCATCGAGGCGCGCCTGCCGCACATCGGCGCCATGCTGCAACCCCAGCTGGCCCGGGTGATCGAAACCTCCGAGGTGCTGGTGCTGGGCATGGGCGGCGCCGAGGT
>CANCCF010000022.1 GCA_947374485.1 Comamonadaceae bacterium
CACTGCCCCCCAGAGGGGCCAACCCGCCTTGGGGCGGCCCGGCGGCGGGTTGCCCATGAAAACCTACCTGGTCGGCGGCGCCGTGCGCGATGCCCTGATGGGCCTGCCCATGCGCGACCGCGACTGGGTCGTGGTGGGCGCCACGCCGCAGGGCCTGCTGGATCGGGGCTATACCCAGGTCGGGCGCGACTTCCCGGTGTTTTTGCACCCCCAAAGCCACGAGGAATACGCGCTGGCCCGCACCGAGCGCAAGACCGCCCCCGGCTACACCGGCTTTGCCGTGCACGCCGAACCGGGCGTGACGCTGGAAGAAGACCTGGCCCGGCGCGACCTGACGATCAATGCCATTGCGCTGCCTGCCGAATGCCTGCGCCCGCAAAACACCTTTGATGCGACGGACCTGGTAGACCCCTACCACGGTCAGGCCGATATAACGGCCAAGGTGCTGCGCCACGTCACCCCCGCTTTCCGTGAAGATCCGGTGCGCATCCTGCGTCTGGCGCGCTTCGCCGCCCGCTTTGCGGGTTACCAAGTGGCGCCCGACACCCTGGCCCTGATGCAGCAGATGGTGCACGATGGCGAGGTGGACCACTTGGTGGCCGAGCGGGTCTGGCAGGAACTGAGCCAAGGCCTGATGCAGGCGCAGCCCTCCCGCATGTTCGCCGTGCTGCGCGACTGCCACGCCCTGCGCCCCCTGCTGCCCGAGCTGGACCGCCTGTGGGGCGTGCCGCAAAGCCCGCAGCACCACCCGGAGGTGGATACCGGCGTGCATGTGATGCTGGTGCTGGACATGGCAGCGCATTTGCAGGCCAGCCTGGCCGTGCGCTTTGCCTGCCTGGTGCACGACCTCGGCAAGGGCACCACGCCCCCTGACGTGTTGCCGCGCCATATCGGCCATGAAGGACGCAGCGTGAAACTGTTGCAGGCCGTGTGCAAACGCCTGCGCGTGCCGCAGGACTGTGCCGAGCTGGCCGAAGTGGTGGCGCGCGAGCACGGCAACATCCACCGCTCGGCCGAACTCGGGCCCGATGCCTTGTTGCGCCTGCTGGAGCGCTGCGACGCCATCCGCAAGCCGCAACGCATGCTGGACGTGCTGCTGGCCTGCGAATGCGATGCGCGTGGGCGCACCGGCTTTCACGACAGCGCCTACCCGCAGCGCGCACGCATCAACCATGGCCTGCAGCAGGTGATGGCCGTGGCCACCGCGCCAATTGCCGCAGCGGCCGCACAGCAGGGCGCCAGCGGCTTGCAAATCGGTGCGGCCGTGCGCCGTGCACGGGTGGCGGCCCTGTCTTTACCCTTGACCTAGCGTTTCCCCTAATGCCGGGGATGGTGGAAAACGTGATACTTGGTTTTCTGTCCGAACTAAATCGTGCGCCGCACGTTTGGCAGGTCAGGAAGTCCAATCAATACAGGTGCCCCAACCGGGCTCATTTTCTGGAGACACGCATGAAATTCAAACGTCAACTTACCGCTCTGGCTTTCGCCATGGCCGCTGGTTCCTCTTTTGCCCAACTGGTGGTCGGCGTGAGCTACGACGCATTCCAGGAAGAACGCTGGAAGACCGACGAAGCCGCCATCAAGGCCGAGCTGGCCAAGTCCGGTGCCAAGTACATCATGTCTGACGCTGGTGCTTCCACCGAGAAGCAACTCACCGACATCGACGGTCTGATCGCCAAGGGCGCCAAGGTCCTGATCATCCTGGGCCGCGACAAGGACGCCATCCTGCCCGCCGTCAACAAGGCCAACCAGCTGAAGATCCCCGTGATCGCCTATGACCGCCTGTTCGAAGCACCCGGTGTCACCTACATCACCTTTGACAACAAGGAAGTTGGCCGCATGACCGCACGCGCCATCCTGGCCGTCAAGCCCAAGGGCAACTTCGCCATCATCAAGGGCGACCCGGGTGATGCCAACGCCAACTTCCTGCGCGAAGGCCAGGGCGAAGTGCTGGCTGCTTCTCTGAAGAGCGGCGACGTCAAGATCGTCGGTGAAGAGTACACCGCAGGCTGGAACCCCCAGAATGCCCAGAAGAACATGGAACAGATCCTGACCAAGAACGGCAACAAGATTGACGCCGTGATTTGCCAGAACGACGGCATGGCCGGTGGCGTTGTTGCCGCCCTGACCGCCAAGGGTCTGCAAGGTATTCCCGTGTCCGGCCAGGACGGTGACCACGCCGCGCTGAACCGCGTGGCCCTGGGTACCCAAACCGTGTCGGTCTGGAAGAACTCCGCTGACCTGGGCACCGCTGCAGCCAAGGCTGCTGTGGAACTCGGCGCTGGCAAGCCCGTCACCGGTGCAGCCGACTGGGCTGGCGGCGAGAAGAAGGTCACTCTGAAGTCCATCTTCCTCAAGCCCATCCCCGTGACCCAAGCCAACCTGGACGTGGTCCTGAAGGCCGGTTACATCAAGAAAGACGCGCTGTGCAAGGGCGTGGACGGCGCCAAGGTTGCTGCCTGCAAGTAAACCGCTCTGACGAGCCGGTCTAGTCCAACACTGCGGGCCCGGGCGAACGCCTTGTGCCCGCAGTGTCATTTTGGATTCCCGTTTTAGGTCCTGTTTGGAGTAGTCAATGAATCAAGCATTACAGAACTTGAAGCATTCGGCGGTCGATTGGCGCATGGTGCTGATGGCCGGGGTGCTGGTGGTCATCACCGTGATATTCAACGTGTTGTCGGATGGCATCTTTTTCTCTGCCGAAAATCTCTACAACATTGCCCAGCAAACCGCGGTGGTCGGCATTCTGGCCACCATCATGGTGCTCATCATCGTGGCCCGCCACATCGACCTCTCGGTCGGCTCCGTCATGGGTTTTGTGGGCGTGCTCATCGCCTACCTGATGTACACCTCCAACTGGGGCTGGCCCGCCGCCTGCCTGGCCGGCCTGGCCGCCGCCATTGCGGTGGCCATGTACCAGGGCGCACTCACCGCCTTTGTCGGCGTGCCCTCCTTTGTGGTCACCCTGGGCGGCCTGATGTCGTTCCGCGGCGCGGCCTACCTGGTGGCCGATGGCAAGACGCAGCCCATCTCCGACCCCTTCTTTCTCAAGCTCGGTGGCGGCTTCAATGGCGGCATAGGCACCACGGCCAGCTGGGTTCTGGGTGGCGTGATCTGCCTGGGTGTTCTCAATGCCATGCTGGCCAAGCGCCGTGCCAAAAAGATGTACGACGTGCCCACCAATCCCCTGGTCATGGATGTGCTGCTGGCGCTGATTCCCATTGTCATCGTGATGGGCTTTGTGGCCGTCATGAACGCCTACCAGATTCCCGGCAAGGACGACGCCCAGGGCATTCCCATCCCCGTGCTGATCTGGGGTGCCGTGGCCCTGTTCATGGCCTTCCTGGTCAAGCGCACCCGCTTTGGCCGCTATGTATTTGCCATGGGTGGCAACCCCGACGCGGCGGCCCTGGTCGGTATCCCGGTCAAGCGCGTCACCATGCTGCTGTTCCTCTTGCTGGCCATCCTGACCACCATCGCGGCCATCGTCGCCATCTCGCGCTTGAACGCGGGCACCAACTCGCTGGGCAACAGTGCCGAGCTGCTGGTGATTGCGGCCACCGTGATCGGCGGCACGGCCCTGGCCGGCGGCAGCGGCACCATCATGGGCTCGGTGCTGGGCGCCCTCATCATGCAATGCATTGACAGCGGCATGCTGCTGCTCGACGTGTCCATCGGTACCCGCTACGTGATCATCGGCCAGGTTCTGATCGCAGCGGTGGTGTTTGACGTGGCCTATCGCAAATGGACTGGAGACGTACTGTGAGCACCGAAACCCAAAACGCTGAAGCCGCAGCCAAACGCGCCAAGGCCGATCCCAACAAGTGCCTGGTCGAACTGCGCAACATCAAGAAGGCCTTTGGTGGCGTGCACGCCGTGGACGATGTGTCCATCAACCTCTACCCCGGTGAAGTCGTGGCCCTGCTGGGCCACAACGGCGCGGGCAAGTCCACGCTCATGAAAATGCTGGCGGGCGCCTACCCGATCGACAGCGGCGACGTGATGATCAATGGCGAGAAGACCCACATCCGCACACCGGCCGACGCGCAGGCGGTGGGCATTGAGTCCATTTACCAGACGCTGGCCCTGGCCGACAACCTGGACTCGGTGGCCAATCTGTTCCTCGGGCGCGAGCTGCTGACCAAGTGGAACACGCTCGATGACCACCGCATGGACGCGGCCGGCCGCAAGGTGTTCCAGCGCCTGAACAAGAATTTCAAGAACTACCACACCCCGGTGCGGCGTCTGTCGGGCGGCCAGCGCCAGGTAGTGGCGATTTCGCGCGCCATTTATTTCAATGCGCAAATCCTGATCATGGACGAGCCCACGGCAGCGCTCGGCCCGGAAGAAACCGCCATGGTGGCGCGGCTGATCGAGCAGCTCAAGGCCGAAGGCGTGGGCATCTTCCTGATCAGCCACGACATGCACGACGTGTTTGCCCTGAGTGACCGCCTGTCGGTCATGAAGAACGGCAAGCTGGTGGGCACCTACAAGACCTCGGACGTGACCGAGGACGAGGTGCTGGGCATGATCATTCTGGGCAAGCAGCCCGAAGGCAAACCGCAAACCGAACGCCCTGCGCGTTGAGAGGGGCTTGGGTGCCGTCACTTCCAGAGGCCCCGAGGTAGGGCAGCATGAAAGCCACCGGTGATTTGCAACTCCTCAAGCGTATCAACCGCAGCGTGCTGCTGCGCTTGATACGCAGCCAGCCGGATCTCTCGCGCGCGCGCCTGGCCGCCTTGAGCGGACTGACCAAATCCACCGTCAGCGCGCTGGTGCGCG
This sequence comes from Comamonadaceae bacterium, assembly GCA_947374485.1. GTDB lineage: Bacteria > Pseudomonadota > Gammaproteobacteria > Burkholderiales > Burkholderiaceae_C > Allorhodoferax. The sequence continues at coordinate 4,783 of CANCCF010000022.1, forward strand.
AGCTGCTGGACGAACACTGGCTCAGCGAAGCCGCCGCCCCGGTGGCCACGCAGGGCCTGGGGCGGCCTTCCACCCCCCTGAATATTGACGCCACCAAGCGCGTGCTGATCGGCATTGAAATTGCCGTGGACTGCATGCGCCTGGTCTGCGTGTCACTCAGCGGCACCATCCTCACGCAAACCGAAGTGGCGCTGCAGGGCCAGCAACCCGCAGAGGCCTGCCAGCAGCTCGGCCAGCTGGTGCAGGTGCTGTGCCGCCAGCTGGAAGACAAGCAGTTGCTGCTAACGGGCGTGGGCGTCTGCCTGCCCGGCGCGGTGGACGAAACCCAGGGCCTGGTGCGCCTGGCGCCCAACCTGGGCTGGCGCGACGTGCCATTCCGCTCCATGGTGATGGCCGAGTTCGCCAGGCTGGGCATTGCCTCGTCCCAGGTGCATGTGCAAAACGACGCCGATGCCGCCGCCCTGGGTGAATACGAATTTGCCGGCGGCAGCAGCGACGACCCGCTGATCTTTGTGAACTGCGATGTGGGTGTGGGCGCAGGCATCGTGCTCAATGACCGGCTCTTCACCGGCTTTCTGGGCGCGGCCGGTGAAATTGGCCACAGCATTTTGCAGGTCGACGGGCCGGTGTGCTCGTGCGGGCGCCGCGGTTGCGCCGAGGCCTTTATTGGCGCCCGTGCCCTGGCCAAAAAGCAGGGCCTGCAACAGGCCGGAAAATACCTGGGCGTGATGCTGCAAAACCTCGACGCCATGTTCAACCCGCATGTCATTGTGGTGGGTGGGCGCTCCTGCATTGAGCATCCCGCCCTGATCGACGGTGCCCGCCTGGCCCAGCGGGCCTATGCCAGTGCGGCGGGACTGCAGGCACCGCAGGTACGGCCCGCACGCTTTGGCGTGCAAGCCGCCGCCGTGGGGGCGGCCGCCCTGGTGCTGCACCAGTTTTTGCGCCCGCTCCTGAAAGAATCACCGCCCATGCCCAACCCTTGAGTGGGTGGATGCTGGGCCTGCTTGCATTGCGTTGGATCCAAATACAAAGGAATTGCCATGAAGAAAGTCGTATGGGGCGTGCTCAGCACCGCCAAGATCGGTTGGGAAAAAGTCATCCCCGCCATGCTCAAGAGCGAGCACTGCGAGCTGCGTGCACTGGCTTCGCGCAACCATGCCAAGGGCCGGGCCCTGGCCGACAAGCTGGGCATTCCGGTGGCCTATGGCAGCTACGAAGAGCTGCTGGCCGACCCCGAAATCGAGGCCATCTACAACCCATTACCCAACCACGAGCACGTGCCCCTGACGCTGGCCGCGGCTCGCGCGGGCAAGCACGTGCTGTGCGAGAAGCCGGTGGCACTCACGGCCACAGAGGCGGCCCAACTGCGCGAGGTGGCCGACAAGGTGCACATCATGGAAGCCTTCATGGTGCGCTTTCACCCGCAGTGGTTGTCTGTGCGCGAACGTGTGCAGTCGGGTGAGCTCGGTGATGTGCGCTCGATCCACACCTATTTTTCGTACTTCAATGACGATGCGGGCAACATCCGCAACCGGGCCGACATCGGCGGCGGCGCACTCTACGACATTGGCTGCTACCCCATCGTCACCGCGCGTTTCTTGTTCGGTGCCGAACCGCTGCGGGTGATCGCTCTGGTGGACCGCGACCCGGTGTTCCAGACCGACCGCATGGTCAGCGGCCTGCTCGATTTTGGTGGCGGACGCCGCCTGGACTTTACCGTCTCCACCCAATCAGTGCCCTACCAGCGGGTGCAAATCTGCGGCACCCAAAAACGCATCGAAATCGAGATCCCCTTCAACGCGCCCCTGGGCGGCAGCACCAAGGTCTACACCGATGATGGCAAGCGCCTGGACGGCGGCTCCACCAGCGCTGAGGTGGTCGCGGCCTGCGACATGTACACGCTGGAGATTGACGCCTTCTCGCAAGCCGTGCGCGGCGCCATTGCGCTGCCCTATGGCGTGGAAGACGCCATATTGAACATGCGCGTGATCGACGCGCTGTTTGCCTCCGAGAAGAGCGGCGCCTGGGTTACCGTCTGAAGGCAGGGCACAGCATGCGCAAACCGTTTTCCCTGGCGCTGACCAGCGTGTTGGTGCTGCACGGCGCTGGCATGGGCGCGGCCATCGCGGCCGACCTGCCCGCCGCCACCCTTGCCACCCCGGCCATCCCCCACTTCATCGAAGAGACCGACACCGCAGGCCTGCAAAGCCGCTTTGAAGGCCAGGACGAATTCATGGTGGGCGGCGGCGTCGCCACCTTTGATTGTGATGGCGACGGCCTGCCCGAGGTGTACGTCACCGGCGGCGTGAACAAGGCCAAGTTCTACCGCAACAAAAGCACGCGCGGTGGTGCCATCAAACTGCAGGAGGAGCGCAGCGGCCTGGAGCTCACCAACGCCACCGGCGCCTATCCCATCGACATCGATGGTGATGGCAATGCCGACCTGGTGGTGCTGCGCGTGGGCGAGGTGGAAGTGTTCCGGGGCCTGGGCCAGTGCAAGTTCGAGCGCGCCAATCAAAAATGGAACATCCCCGACAACAACGACTGGCACACCGCTTTTTCAGCCTCCTGGGAGAAAGGCAATGCCATGCCCACGCTGGCCATAGGCAGCTACTACGACCGCAGCCGCCCTGACTTCCCCTGGGGCACTTGCACGCCCACCCTGTTGCTGCGACCGGACGCCAGTGGCAAGCAGTATGCGGCGCCCGAAGTGCTTACGCCGGGCTACTGTGCCCTGAGCATGCTGTTCTCTGACTGGAACCGCTCGGGTGAGGCATCCTTGCGCATTGCCAACGACCGCGAGTACTACAAGGGCGGCCAGGAGCAGCTCTGGAAGGTGTCACCTGGCCTGCCTGCGCGGCAGTACACCGAGGCCGATGGCTGGAAGCGCCTGCAGGTCTGGGGCATGGGCATTGCCAGCCATGACGTCGATGGCGACGGCTACCCCGAGGTTTTTATCACCAGCATGGCCGACAACAAGTTCCAGAAACTTGAAGCGCAGGGTGACAGCAAAACCCCCGTCTACATCGACCAGGCCTACAAGCGCGGCATCACCGCGCACCGGCCCTATGTGGGCGGCGACTTCCACCCCAGCACGGCCTGGCATGCGCAGTTTGCCGATGTGAACAACGATGGCTTCTCGGACCTGTTCATCGTCAAGGGCAATGTGTCGAGCATGCCGGACTTTGCCATCCTGGACCCCAACGACCTGCTGCTGGGCGAGGCCGACGGCCACTTCACCGAGGTCGGCCAACAGGCCGGTGTGGCGAGCTTTCGGCGTGGGCGCGGCGGCATGCTGGCCGACCTGAATGGCGACGGCCTCCTGGACATGGTCGTGGTGAACCGCATGGACAAAGCGCAGCTGTGGCGCAATGTCGGTGCGGGCAACGCCGACAAGCCGCAGCCCATGGGCCACTGGCTGCAGCTGCGCCTGCACCAGACCGGCGGCAACCGCGATGCGGTGGGCGCCTGGGTCGAAGTGGAGCTGGGCGGGCGGACCATCCGTGAAGAGCTCACCATTGGTGGGGGACATGCCAGCGGCCATCTGGGCTGGATGCACTTCGGTCTGGGTGAAGCCAAAGATGCCAAGCTGCGCGTGCTGTGGCCGCAGGGCCAGTGGAGCGCCTGGGCACCCGTTGTTGCAGACGCTTTTTATACCGTTGACAAAGAGGCCGGTGTGAGTACCTGGAAAGCACCATGAAAAGCTTGACATACCCGCTGCGGATATGGGTTTTGAAACTCTGCGCGATGGCTGCGGCCGCGCTGCTGCTCACCCCCCACAGCCACGCACAGGGCAACACAGCAGTGACCACAACCGCTGCCAAACCCGCCAGCGCCTACAGCTCGGGCGTGGTCTACGACTGGACGCAGCTCGATCTGCTGCTGGTGCAGCAAACGCCCGGCTTCAGCCCGCCGGTGGCTGCGCGCGCGCTGGGCTACATCGGCCTCACGCTGTACGAGTCGGTGGTGCCCGGCATGCCCGGCTACCAAAGCCTGGCCGGTCAGTTGAATGAACTCAGTTCGCTGCCCTGGGCGCAGCCCGATGAGCCGCTGCACTGGCCCACGGTGGCCAACGCCGCGCTGGCCACCATGACACGCATGATGTTCAGCAATGCGAGTGCCGAGAACAAGGCCCGCATCGATTTGCTGGAGCGCAGCCTGCCGCTCAAATACACGCAGGATTTCGATCCCAACACGGTCACCCCCGACATCAGCAACCGCTCGGAAACCTTTGGCAAACTGATGGCCATGGCCGTCATGACCTGGGCCCGCACCGACGGCGGCCACGAGGCCTGGGGCCCGCTGCGCCGCAACCGCGCCAACTATGTGCCGCCCAGCGGCACCGGCAAATGGTCGGCCACACCTCCGGCTTTTGCGCCAGCCCTGTTGCCCTACTGGGGCGAGAACCGGCCCATGGTATTGAAAGCCGCGGCCGACTGCCCCGCACCTCCACCGCCTGCCTACGCGGAGGACGCGGGTACGGCGTTTTACAAGCAGGGCCAGGAGGTCTACAGCATCAGCAATGCGGCCACGCAAGAGCAGCGCCAGTTCGCCCTGTACTGGGCCGATGACCCAGGCAAGACCCCCACGCCTGCGGGGCACTGGGCCTGGCTCACCAACGATTTGCTCAAAAGCCGCCAGGCCAGCCTGGCCACGGCCGCTGAAACCTTTGCGCGTCTGAACATCGCCATGTCGGACGCCTTTGTGGCGGCCTGGTACACCAAGTACACGCTGAGTGTGATCCGGCCGGTAACCTATGTGCAGCTCGCCATCGACAGCAACTGGGTGCCCTCGCTGATGCACACGCCGCCGTTCCCCGATTACCCCTCGGGCCACAGCGTGCAAAGCAGTGCGGCGGCAACGGTGCTGGAGCGCGAGTTCGGTGCCAACACCGCTTTTACCGACAACACCCACAACGACCGGGGCTGGGGCCCGCGCACTTTCAAGAGCTTCAAGAGTGCGGCCGACGAGGCTGCGGTGTCACGCCTGTATGCGGGCATCCACTACCGTTTTTCCATCGACGGCGGCAAGCCGCAGGGGCAGTGCGTGGCTAACAAGGTGTTGGCGCTGAAGTTCAAGCCCTGAACAAGTAGCCCCCACGTTCGCTCGCTGCGCGTAGCTCTCTGCCCCCCGAGGGGGCCGCGTTTGCCCTTGGGGCGGCCCGGCGGGCAAACCGTTGCGGCTGATGCGCCTCAGCGCATCACCAGCGCCAGCGCCGCAAAGTCGCCCACACGCTCGCCCAGACCAGCGGGCACGATCTCCAGGCCGTTGGTGAGTGCTGGCAGCTTGCCCTGCATGAAGGCCTGCAGGCGCGGCAGCAGGTAGTCCTGGTTGTGCCAGAACACGCTGCCGCCCAGCGCAATGCGTTGCAGGTCCATCAGCGCCGTGATGTTGAAGAGCGCGCGGCCCATCACATGGCACAGCGCGTCAATGATGTCGATGGCGCGCGCATCACCCGCGCGCGCGGCCGTGAACAGCGCCGAGGCGTCGGCATAACCCTCTGATGCAAAGCGCCGCGCAATCGCATTGCCCGCCACCAGCGCCTCCACATCACCCATCAGGCCGCAGCCGCACAGCGCATCGGTGTTGTCGGAGACAAAGATGTGGCCGCCGTGCCCGGCATTACCGTTCTTGCCGCGCAGGATGTGGCCGTCCACGCACAGGCCCATGCCGATGCCGGTGCTCCAGGTGACGTAGGCACAGTTGGGTGTGCCCTGCAGCGCGCCCCAGCGGCGCTCGGCCTCCAGCGCACCCACGCCGTCGTTCTCCACCCGCACGTTGTTGAAGGCCGCGCGCAGCGGGGCTTCGAGCAGGGCGCTCATCCAGTCATTGGGCAGGCCGCGGGCCTTGCCCGCCAGGCCACCGCAGATGTTCGGTGCAGCCAGCTCCACCAAGCCCTCGTTGAGCACAAAGGGGCCGCAGGACGACACACCCACTGCACCCACGCTGGCCAGCGGTATGCCTGCCAGCGCGCAGCTCTCACCAATCAGGCGGATGATTTGCTGGCCCAGTGCGCCGTTGTCACCCGTCTTGGCGGTGGGCTCGGACACCTTGCCGCTGATGCCGCGGTGGTCGGCCATGCTGATGGCCACCTTGGTGCCGCCGATGTCGACACAGGCCAGGGCCGGGCTGCCAACGGGCAGGTGGATCAATGCGTCAATGGATGCTGGGTTCATGCGTGTCTCTTCGTTGTCTTATTTTCAGACGCTTATTTTCGCCCGTAATCGTCCTGCAGACGCTCTATATCGTCTTCGCCCAGGTAGCTGCCAAACTGCACTTCCACAATTTCCAGCGGCGCCTCGGTGCGGTTGGCCAGGCGGTGCACTTCGCCCAGGGCAATGTCGCAGTGGCCGCCCTCAGAGAGCTCGAACACGCGCTCGCCCAGGGTGACCTGCGCCGTGCCCTGCACCACCACCCAATGTTCGGCGCGCTGGTGGTGGCGTTGCAAGCTGATTTGCTGGCCGGGCAGCACGCCAATGCGCTTGATCTTGTGGCCCGCCACCTCGGACACCGTCTCATACCAGCCCCAGGGGCGGGTGCTGCGTTCGACGGTTTGGATGCGGGTGGTGATGGTCATGGGGCGTGGTGGTTTTTGCAGGTTTTTTCAGGCCAATTTTACAGGCGGTGGGTGCGGTCACCTTGGGCAAAACCCATGGCTTCAAACACAGACCCCTTGACCAGGCCGATGACCTTGAAGAGCTCACCCATCTCGTGTTCCAGAATCAGCTTTTGCGCGGCCACGCGTTCGGGCAAGGACGCGTTTTGCATCAGCTCCACCAGGCCGCAGTTCATCAGAAAATGCGCCTGCGTGGTGTAGCCCAAAACCCCCAGCCCCGCATCCTGCGCGGCCACGGCAATGCCCGTGAAGTTCACATGCGCGGTAATGTCTTTCAGGCCCACAGCCTCCAGCGGATTGCCGTCGGCCTGGTGGGCGCGGTGGCACATCACCGTGCCCATGTGGCGCTGCGGGTGGTAGTACTCGGCCTCGGGAAAGCCGTAGTCGAGAAAGAACAGGGCGCCGCGTTGCAGCCGTTCGCCCAGGGTGCGTATGAAGGCCTCGGCCTGCGGGTGGATCTCGGTCACATAGTCGTGCGGGCCATCGATGTCCAGCGGCGGCGTGAGGGCAGTCGGTCGATCCGCCCAAGTCCAGGCGCCGTCCTGCAGCGCCACGCCGCGCTCGCTCCACTGGCCCTGGCTGCGCGCGAGCAACTGCACCGGCATGGCGTCCAGCACTTCGTTGCCGAGCACCACGCCTTGCAGGGTATCTGGCAGGGCAGGGGCCCAGTGCACCACGTCGAGGTGCGCCTGCAACGTGTGGCGCTGGCGCTTCTTGAGGCTTTCGGACAGATCCACAATGGTGTAGCGGTCCACGCGCTGACCCATGGCCTTCAGGGCGGTGAGCAACTGCAGGGCCAGGACGCCGGTGCCCGCGCCAAATTCCCAGATTTCGAACGTGCCGGTGGCCTGCAGGGCTTGCGCCACCTGCGCTGCGAGCGCATAGCCAAACAGCGCTGTCATTTCGGGCGCGGTGACAAAGTCGCTGCCAGCACCTTGCACGCTGCCATCCTTTCCGCGCGTGCCCTGGGGCAGGGTGCCGAACTTGGTGGAGCCGTTGGCGTAATAGCCCAGGCCCGGCGCATACAGGGCGAGTTCCATGAAGCGCTCAAAGCCCAGCCAGCCACCGGCCTGCTGCAGCTCTTTTTGCAGGTGGGCCTGCAGACCCTGCAAAACATGTGCCGCCTCAGGGGAGTGGGCGCCCAGCGGGGAGGGCGTGGGTAAACTCGGGTCTGTTGTCATATCGCGCTGGATTGTCCCCCAATGTCTGCCTCTGCTCCCCCCACCGTGCCATCCCCTGTTGTTCTGGTCACTGGCGCTGCCAAGCTGCTGGGCCGTGAGATCGCCTTGCTGCTCGCCGCCGAGGGTTGGCGCGTGGCGGTGCACTACCGCGATTCGGTGGACGCGGCACGCCGCACGGTGGCCGATTGCTCGGCCCTCACCCCCGGTGCGCAGGCGATCCGCTCCAACCTGGGCAACGAGGCGGCGGTGCGCAACCTGCTGCCCGCCGTGATCGAAGCCTTTGGCCAGGTAGACGCGGTGGTGAATTGCGCCTCCACCTTCGAGCACGACACCGCTGCCAGCTTCGGCTTTGCCGCCATGGACAAGCACATGCGCGGCAATGCCGGGGCTGCCATTCTGATGAGCCAGGCCCTGCACACCCACATCAGCCAGCGCCGCAAGCAGCAGCCTGCCGAGGAAGGTTTAGTGGGCGTGGTGGTCAACCTGCTGGACCAGAAGCTGCGCAACCAGACACCGGATTTTTTGTCCTACAGCCTGTCCAAGGCCGCGCTGGAAGCGGCCACCGCCGTGCTGGCCCTGACCCTGCAGCCGCTGGTGCGGGTGGTGGGTGTGAGCACTGCGCAACAAGCGGCAGACGCCCTGCGGCCGCAGCCTGCGACCTCTGCAACAAAGGCCGCCAGCCCGGCCACCCATCTTTCCCTGCACCATGCCTAGGCGCGTCCTCGTCACCGGTGGTGCGCAGCGCCTGGGCGCCCTGCTGTGCCGCAGCTTTGCGCAGGCGGGTTGGGAGGTCTGGTGCCACTACCAGCAATCGGAAGACGCCGCCCACGCGCTGGTGGCCGAACTGCGCGCCGAAGGCTTTGCCACCTATGCGGTGCAGGCCAACCTGGGCCTGGAGGACCAGCGTGCGCAATTGATGGCGCAGGTGCTCTCCCAAGGCGGGCCGCTGCACTGCCTGGTCAACAACGCCTCGCTGTTTGAGGAAGACAGTGCCGCCGCGCTCGACATGGAGCTGGTGCGCAGGCAACTCGAAGTGAACCTGCTGGCACCGCTCTCGCTGTCGGTGCTGATGGCAGGGCAGCTGCCGCCGGATGCGCCCGTTGGCGACTGCAGCATCATCCACCTGCTGGACCAGAAGGTCTTCAACCTCAACCCCGATTACTTCAGCTACACCGTCTCCAAGCTGGCGCTGGAGCGCAGCGTGGCCCTGCAGGCCCAGGCCCTGGCACCGCGCCTGCGCGTGTGCGGTGTGGCGCCCGGCCTGATGTTCATCAGCGGGCCGCAGACGCAGGAGAACTTCGAGCGCTCCGGCAAGGTCAACCTGATGCAGACCGCGCTCGACCCGCAGCGCGTGGCGCACAGCGTGCTGTTCCTGGCCGAAAACCCCTGCATCACCGGTGTCACCCTGTGTGTCGACAATGGACAACATCTGGTCCCTTTGACGCGCGATGTGATGTTCGCGCTTGCCGACAATGGAAATCCCGCAACATGACACTTGATCCCCGAACCGACCCCTTAAGCCGTCTGATCCTGTCTTGCCGCCGCATCTTTTTGCGCGACCACACGGTGTCGGTGCAAATCGGCGCCCATGATTTCGAGAAGGGCCAGCCCCAGCGTGTGGTCTTCAACGTGGAGTTGTTTGTGCCCTACGCTGTGTCCACGCCGCAAAGCGACAGCCTCTCCGAAGTGGTGGACTACGACTTTGTGCGCGAAGTGATTGCCAGCCGTGTGTCCACTGGCCATGTGGAGCTGCAGGAAACCCTGTGCGACGACCTGGCCACGCGCATGCTGGCGCACCCGCAGGTGTGGGCGGTGCGGCTGTCGAGCTGCAAGCCCGATGTCTACCCGGACTGCGCGGGCGTGGGGGTTGAGGTCTTCCGTATGAAAGAAAACACATGAGCCACCTCGCTGCCCAACAAGCCACCGGCAACCAGACCCTGACCCTGACCGGGCTGCGTTTTGATGCCAGCCTGGGAATTCTGGAGTCTGAGAAAATCGAGCCGCAACCGATTCAGGTGGACGCCGAGCTGTGCCTGGGCTGCCAGCCGCTCTTGCCGCTGGACGACGAGATCAACCATGTGCTGGACTACCGCAAGGTGCGCCAGCTCATCATTGACGAGTGCACCTCCGAGCACGTCAACCTGTTGGAGACGCTGATTGGCAAGCTCACCCACCGCCTGATGCAGCTGCCCGGCGTGGTGGGGGCGCGGGTCAAGATTGCAAAGTTGCAGATTTTTGACGATTGCGAGGTCGCCATTCGCATGGAAAGCGGACATTGGGCCAGCGTGCCCCAAGGAGATTTACGATGAGTGCTGTCTGGGTTGAGGAAGAGGCGCCTGCGGTGTCTGCTGACAAGCAAATGAAAATCGAGCGTGAAACCCACAAGCTTGAAAAGCGCCTGTGCCGCCAGGTCGGCCAGGCCATCATGGACTTCAACATGATCGAAGAGGGCGACCGCATCATGGTCTGCATGTCGGGCGGCAAGGACAGCTACGGCATGCTCGACATCCTGCTCAAGATGCAGCAGCGCGCGCCCATCCGCTTCGAAATCGTGGCCGTCAATCTCGACCAGAAGCAGCCCGGTTTCCCGGCGCACATCCTGCCCGAGTACCTGCAAGCCCTGGGTGTGGAGTACCACATCGAAACGCAGGACACCTACACCATCGTCAAGCGCAACATTCCTGAGGGCAAGACCATGTGCAGCCTGTGCAGCCGCCTGCGCCGGGGCATTTTGTACAACGTGGCGCGGCGCCTCCAATGCAACAAGCTGGCCCTGGGCCACCACCGCGACGACATGCTGCAGACCTTTTTTCTCAACATGTTCTTTGGCGGCAAGCTCAAGGGCATGCCACCCAAGCTCGCCAGCGACAACGGCGAGTTTGTGGTGATTCGCCCGCTGGCCAATGTGGCCGAGAAAGACCTCATCCGCTGGGCCGCGCACCGCCAGTTCCCCATCATTCCCTGCACCCTGTGCGGCAGCCAGCAAAACCTGCAACGCGTGCAGATTGGCAACATGTTGCGCGAGTGGGAAAAGCAATACCCCGGGCGCACCGAGACCATGTTCACTGCGCTGCAAAACGTGGCGCCTTCGCACCTGATGGACCCCAAGCTGTTTGACTTCAAGGGCGTTGTCGCCACTGGCGTGGAAGACGATGAGGGCGACCATGCCTTTGATGCCGAAGAATTCAGCGCGCCCAGTCTGTCAGGTCTGTCCGGTGTGCCGGGCTTGCAAGTCGTGGCGGCCTGACCATGAGCACCCTGGCACGCACCCTCACTGCAGCGCTGCTGGCGGGCCTGGTGCTCGCCTTGGGTGGTTGCGCCCTGCCGCGCATGATCGACAGCGACGTGCAAAGCTTCACCGCCAGCGTGCCCGCCGTGCGCCCGGCCCTCTACCGTTTTGAGCGCCTGCCCTCGCAAGCTGATGCCGCCCTGCAGGAGCAAACCGAGGCGCTGGCAGCGCAGGCCCTGGCCAAGGTGGGGCTGACACCGGCGCCGCTGGTCTCCGGCGCCGTTGCGGGCACTGCAGCGGCCGCGCCCACGGCCCGCTATGCCGTGCAGGTCAGCGTGCTGGTGAGCACCATGGTGTCGCCCTACGCGCAGCCCTCTGTGGACGGCTTCTGGGCTTTCCATGGTTGGCACCACCGCAGCGGCTTCGGGCTGGAGATGGAGCCCTCCTGGTACCGCCACGCCGTGCACATCGTGCTGCGTGACAGCACCACCGGCCAGCTCGCCTATGAAACCCGCGCCAGTTTTGACGGCCCCTGGGCCGACAGTGCCAACCTGCTGCCTGCCATTCTGGACGCCGCGTTGAGCGGCTACCCCACGCCCCCGGGTGGCCCGCGCAAGGTGGTGATTGAATTGCCAGGCTCCCAGGGCGCGCCGCGCTGATGCCGGGTGTGACCCGCATCATCGCCGTGCGCCACGGCGAGACCGACTGGAATGTGGACACCCGCATCCAGGGCCAGCTCGACATTGGCCTGAACGCGCGTGGCCGCTGGCAGGCCAGCCGCGTGGCCCAGGCGCTGGCGGATGAAGACCTGGACGCCGTCTACTCCAGCGACCTGTCACGTGCTTACAGCACCGCCCAGGCGATTGCCGCCGCCCACCCCACGCTAGGTGCAACGGTGCATACCCACACCGGCCTGCGTGAGCGCGGCTTTGGCAAATTCGAGGGCCACACCTACGCGGCGATCGAAGAACAATGGCCCGATGAGTCGCGCCTGTGGCGCATCCGCGACCCGCATTTTGCCCCCGTGGGGGGCGAGAGCCCGGTGCAGGTCATGGCCCGCGTGGGGCATGCCGTGGGCGACATCGCTGCGCGCCATGCCGGAGCGCAAATCGTGCTGGTGGCCCACGGCGGTGTGCTCGACATGCTGTACCGCCTGGCCACCCAGCAGTCGGTCAGCGCCCCGCGCACCTGGGAGCTGGGCAACACCGCCATCAACCGCCTGCTGTGGACGCCCGACGCACTCACGCTGGTGGGCTGGGCCGACACGCGGCATCTGGACGGTGAACAGCGCGACGAGTTTGGGGTTTAAGGGTCTGCCAAGGGGGCAGCAAGCCGGGCTGCGGCCAAAGGTGATGGGCAACAGAATCTGGCAAACCCGTGCCAGCTGTTGGGGCAAACGTGGACGGCTGGGGGTTAGCGCTGCTCGGCACCCATATCGAGCACCAGCAACGCATGAGGTTCCACCTCAAGCGCGTTGGCCAGCGTCACCAGCACCACCAGAGATGGGTTGGCAGCGCCGGATTCAATTCGGCTCAGGTAGGTGCGAAAAATGCCGCAGCGCTCGGCCAGAACCTCTTGCGACAGGCCGGAGCCCTTGCGCAGTGCCCTGACCTTTTCACCCACAATATTCTTGTAGTTAATTTCATTCATTATTGGGAAACCAGTATGCGGATATGTTGCCGCAAGAGGAACACACTCATTCGAACGCCTCTGCCGCGCCGTACAGCATACACGTAATCGTATACAAACCATAACTGGGAGCGTTAGCGCACACAGCCGCGCCTGGGTCGGTAGGTCTGCAAATTGGGCCCATACTCCGGGGCGGCGCCAGCGGCCACTGACATTCAAACAATCAAGAGGAAGACACCATGTTCAAAGGACTATTGCTGACCAAAACCGACGGCCATTACGCCGCCCATGTGCAGAGCATTGACGACGCCGTGCTGGGCGAGGGCGACGTGACCGTAGGTGTGGAGTGGTCCACGCTGAACTACAAGGACGGCCTGGCCATCACCGGCAAATCCCCCGTGGTGCGGCGCTTTCCGCTGGTGCCCGGCATCGACTTTGCAGGCACGGTCTACAGCAGCCAGAGCCCGCGCTGGAAGGTGGGCGACAAGGTTGTTTTAAATGGCTGGGGTGTGGGCGAGTCGCACAGCGGAGGCCTGGCGCAGACTGCGCGTGTCAAAGGCGAGTGGTTGATAGCACTGCCTGCTGCCTTCAGCACGCGCCAGGCCATGGCCATTGGCACCGCAGGCTACACCGCCATGCTGTGCGTGCTGGCGCTGGAAAGGCATGGCGTCAAACCCTCGGATGGGGAGGTGCTGGTCACCGGCGCCAACGGCGGCGTGGGCAGCGTGGCCGTATCCCTGCTCTCCCGGCTGGGTTACACCGTGACCGCATCCACCGGACGGTTGCAGGAGACTGCCTATCTGCAGTCGCTGGGCGCCACCACGGTCATCGACCGCAGTGAACTCTCGGCTCCCGGCAAGCCGATTGGAAAAGAGCGCTGGGCCGCCGTGGTGGACAGCGTGGGTAGCCACACCCTGGCCAATGCCTGCGCCGGCACACGCTACGGCGGTGCGGTGGCGGCCTGCGGCCTGGCCCAGGGCATGGACTTTCCGGGCTCAGTGGCGCCCTTTATCCTGCGCGGCATCACGCTCTACGGCATTGACAGCGTCATGGCACCCCTGGCCAAACGCGAAGAAGCCTGGGCCCGGCTGGCGCGTGACCTGGATGTGGCCAAGCTTGATGCCATCACCTCCGAGATTGCGCTTGAAGACGCGATCGGCGTGGCCAGCGACCTGCTGGCTGGCAAGGTGCGCGGGCGCGTAGTGGTGAAGCCATAACCGAGCCGCAGGGCGAACCAGCCTACGCCTGGCTGCGCCTCTTGGTCTCGCTGGCGCTGATGACGATTGGCGGCAGCGGCATGTATGCCATCACCGTGGTGCTGCCGCGCATCCAGCAGGAGTTTGCGGTGGGCCGCTCCGAGGCTTCTTTCCCCTATGCCGTAACCCTCGTGGGCTTTGGCCTGGGCGGCATGCTCATGGGCCGCCTGGCCGACCGCTTTGGCGTGATGCTGCCGGTGCTGCTGGGCGGCGTGTTCTTGGGCTGCGGCTTCCTGCTGGCCGGGTCTGCCCACAGCCTGTGGCAGTTCAACCTGGCGCAGGGCCTGCTGATTGGCCTCCTGGGCAGCTCGGCCACGTTTGCGCCCCTGGTGGCCGATACCTCGCAGTGGTTCAGCAAACGGCGCGGAATTGCGCTGGCCATTTGCATGAGCGGCAACTACGTGGCAGGTGCCATCTGGCCGCCCGTCACGCAGCACATGGTGGAGCTGTGGGGCTGGCGCGATGCCTATGCAGCCATTGGCTATTTTTGCTTTGCCAGCATCTTGCCGCTGGCCTGGGTGCTCCGTCGCCGCGCGCCGGTGCTGTTGCAGCCCTTGGCTGCACCCGGTATGCAGCAGCCTGCAGCGCCCGGCACGGCGGTGGCCGTTGCACCGCGCGCTGCCACGTCCGACCGCCCGCTCAACCTCAACCCCGCGCTACTCACCATGCTGCTCAGCGTGGCCGGGCTCTCGTGCTGTGTGGCCATGTCCATGCCGCAGGTGCACATCGTGGCCTATTGCACCGACCTCGGCTTTGGCGCCACGCAGGGTGCGCAAATGCTCTCGCTGATGCTGGGCGCGGGCATCATCAGCCGCCTGGTGTCGGGCTGGGTGTCAGACCACCTGGGCGGGCTTCTCACGCTGCTGATTGGCTCGCTCTTGCAGCTGCTGGCGCTGGCGCTGTTTCTGCCTTTCAAGGGCCTGGTGCCGCTGTACGTGATCTCGGGCCTGTTCGGCCTGTTTCAGGGCGGCATCGTGCCCTGCTATGCGCTCATCGTGCGCGAGTATTTCTTGCCGCAGCAGGCCGGTGCGCGCGTGGGCACGGTACTGATGGCCACGCTCTTCGGCATGGCGCTGGGGGGCTGGATGTCGGGCGCCATCTTTGACCTCACCGGCTCCTACCGCGCCGCCTTCCTGAATGGCTTGGCCTTCAATCTGCTCAACGCCGCCGTGGTGCTGTTTTTGCTGCGCCGCGCCTGGCATCTGGCACGCGCCAACCCGGGCGATACTTCGCGCCTGGGCGCTATCGTGCACCGTTTCAACAGGACATAAATTCCATGCAATACAAACCACTGGGCCGCACCGGCTGGCAAGTCTCCACCATCAGCTTTGGCGCCTGGGCCATAGGCGGCACCTGGGGCGATGTGGATGATGCCGAATCCATGGGCGCGCTGCACCAGGCACTCGACCTGGGCGTGAATTTTTTTGACACCGCTGATGTGTATGGTGACGGCCGTAGCGAGCGGCTGTTGGCGCGCCTGCGCAAAGAACGCAGCGAACCGTTTTATATCGCCACCAAGGCGGGCAGGCGCCTGAGCCCGCATGTGGCCGAGGGCTACAACCGCCAGAACCTGCGCGCCTTTGTCGAGCGCAGTCTGGTGAACCTGAATGTGGAGGCGCTGGACCTGCTGCAGCTGCACTGCCCGCCCACGCCGGTGTACTACATGCCCGAGGTGTTTGGCGTGCTCGACGAGCTGCAACAGGAAGGCAAGCTGCGCCACTACGGCGTGAGTGTGGAGAAGGTGGAAGAGGCGCTCAAGGCGATTGAATTCCCCGGCGTGCAAAGCGTGCAGATCATCTACAACATCCTGCGCCAGCGCCCGGCGGATTTGCTGTTGGAGCAGACGCAAAAGAAGGGCGTAGGCATTCTGGCGCGCCTGCCCCTGTCTTCCGGATTGTTGTCGGGCAAGATGACGGCACAGACGCAATTCGCAGCCGATGACCACCGCATGTTCAACCGCCAGGGCGAGCAGTTCGACAAGGGTGAGACCTTTTCGGGGCTGGACTATGCCAAGGGGCTGGCAGCCGTGGAGGCCTTGCGCCCGCTCATCCCTGAAGGCATGAGCATGGCGCAATTCGCCCTGCGCTGGATCACCATGCACCCGGCAGTGACCTGTGCCATTCCCGGCGGTAAGCGCGCGGGGCAGGTGGCTGACAACGTCAGTGCGGCCGATTTGCCGCCCCTGACCGACGCGCAGATGCAGGCCGTGCAAACCGTCTACGAACAATACGCCAAGCCCTGGGTGCACCACGGCTGGTAACCCGTACAAGAGAACGACATGACCAACACACAAGAAACCGTGGGCTTCATCGGCCTGGGCCTGATGGGCCATGGCATGGCCAAAAACCTGGTGGACAAAGGCTATGCGCTGTCCATTTACGCGCGCAAACCTGGTGACGCCGTCACCGACTTGCAGCAGCGCGGCGCCACCCTGCGCGGCTCTGTGGCCGACGTGGCAGAGCACGCCTCGGTGGTGTTCCTGTGCGTGACCGGCTCCAAAGATGTGGAGGCCATCATCCGCGGCCCGCAGGGTTTGAAAAGCGGTTTGAAAGCGGGCAGTGTGGTGGTGGACTGCTCCACCTCCGATCCCGTCTCCACCACCGCGCTGGCCGCCGAGCTGGCCACTATCGGAGTGCACCTGGTGGATGCGCCGCTGAGCCGCACGCCCAAGGAGGCCTGGGCGGGCACGCTGGACACCATGGTGGGTGCCGAGCTGGCCGTGTTCCAGCGCATAGCGCCCCTGCTGCAAACCTGGGCCGGGCGCATTGTGCACGTGGGCGCGCCCGGCACCGGCCACCGCATGAAGCTGGTCAACAACTTTGTGTCCTTGGGCTATGCCGCGCTGTATGCGGAAGCGCTGACGCTGGCGCAGGCCGTGGGCATCACACCCACCATGTTCGATGCGGTGATCCGCAACGGCCGCATGGACTGCCTGTTCTACCAGACCTTCATGGAGTACACCCTGAACGGCAACAAGGAGGCGCACAAGTTCACCCTGACCAATGCCTTCAAGGACCTGCGCTATCTGGAGTCCATGGCCGATGACGCCGGCGTGGCCAACCCCATGGGCAATGCCGTGAAGAACAGCTTTGGCCTGGCCGTGCAGCAAGGCGGGCCCGAGACCATGGTGCCCATGCTGCCCGCGCTGGTGGCGGGCTTGAGTGGCGTGGCGCTCAAAGGCCGGGACTGACGCGCGCGGGCAACACCGTGCCGCGGCACGCACCAAAGCCAATGCGCCGCGCGCCTGGGCGCTCGGCATACGCCTGGAGCGTCACGGTGTCACCATCCTCCAAAAAGCAGCGCTGCTCGCCGTTGTGCAAGGTGATGGGATGGAGGCCGCCCTGGCTGAGTTCCAGCAAGGTGCCGCCTTGCTCCTGCAGAGGCCCCGACAGGGTGCCGGTGCCCAACACGTCGCCTGCGCGCAGGTTGCAGCCGTTCACGGTGTGCTGGGTCACCAGCTGCGCCAGCGTCCAGTACGCGTCCCGACTGTTCGAGCGTGAGAGGCGCTGCCCCGCATCACCCTCGGCCTGCATGCGTGCGGTCTGCAACCACACTTCCAGCTGGATGTCGAAAGCACCACGGCTGCGGTTGGCCGCACTGTCCAGGTAGGGCAGGGGTTGCGGTTCGCCGGGCGGGTGTGAAAAGGCACTGCGAAACGGTGCCAGCGCCTCCAGCGTCACCACCCAGGGTGAGACCGTGGTGGCAAAGTTCTTCGCCAGGAAGGGGCCCAGCGGCTGGTATTCCCACGCCTGCACGTCGCGGGCACTCCAGTCGTTGAGCAGGCTCAGGCCCCACACATGCGATTCGGCTTCGGTGAGGGGGACGGGCTCGCCCAGGGTATTGCCCTGGGCCACCCACAGCGCCAGTTCCAGCTCGTAGTCCAGGCGCTGCGTGCGCATCAGCTGCGGCGCAGTGGCACCGGCGGGCAGCACCTGACCCCAGGGCCGGTGAAAGCGCTGGCCGCTGGCCACCAGGCTGGAGGCGCGGCCGTGGTAGGCGATCGGCAGCCACAGGTAGTTGGGCAGCAGCGGCGTGTCCGGGCGAAACAGCTGGCCCACATGGCGCGCATGGTGGATGCCGCTGTAAAAGTCGGTGAAGTCGCCCACCGCGCAGGGCAGGCCCAGCTCCACCTCGCCCTGTGCATACAGCGCCAGCTCCCAGTGGCGCTGGCGCGCATTGCCCGCGCGCAAACCTTCGAAAAGGGCCAGGCGCAGGGCGTGGCGCTCTGCTGCAGGGAGTTGCATCACCTCGGCCATGTCGGCGCTTTGCAGCTGACCGGCTTGCTGCAGGTCCAGCACCTGGTCGCCAATGGCCACGCCCGCGCGCCAGTCTTCGGTGGGGCCGAGGCGGAAACGGCCAAAGGGCAGGTTCTGCAAGGGGAAGTCGCAGTCCGCCGCGTTGGCAGACGCAACCCAGCTCGTTGCCAGCGGGTCGTGGGTGGCATCCAGTGGCATGGGTGGGCCTTGTGCCTTGCGACGGGCTCAGGGCGCAGGCGCCCTGGCGTGCAAGAACGCAGCGTGCTGGGGCGCCTGTTTGGTCTCGGCCCACTCGTCGAGCATGGCCCACTTCACGGCGTCGAGCTGGCGCAGCGTGGCGGCCTCGTCCGGGTCGGGGCAGGCCAGTTCCAGCCGGTGGCCGTTGGGGTCGAAAAAATAAATCGAGTGGAACAGGCCGTGGTCGGTCACGCCCAGTACCTTCACGCCTTGCGATTCCAGATGGGCCTTGAAGGCCAGCAAGGTGTCGTGGTCCTTCACCTGGAAGGCGATGTGCTGCACCCACTCCGGCGTGTTGCTGTCACGGCCCATGGGGGGCTGCGTGGGCAGCTCGAAGAAGGCCAGCACATTGCCCTGGCCCGCGTCCAGAAACACGTGCATGTACGGGTCGGCTTCGCCGGTGGAGGGCACGTGGTCTTCGGCAATGGCCAGCACAAAGTCCATGTTGAGCATCTGCTGGTACCAGAGCACGGTTTGCCGGGCGTCCTTGCAGCGGTAGGCCACGTGGTGGATGCGGTCGATTGTCAAGGCACTCATAGCACACCGCGACGCAGCTGGTCGCGCTCCATGGATTCAAACAAAGCCTGGAAGTTGCCCTCGCCAAAGCCCTCGTCGCCCTTGCGCTGGATGAACTCAAAGAACACCGGGCCGAGCAGGGTCTGGGTGAAGATCTGCAGCAAGAGGCGTCGCTCACTGCCCCCGCTGGTGCCATCGAGCAGGATGCCACGGCTTTGCAGTGCCGCCACATCCTCGCCATGGCCGGGCAGGCGCTGGGCCAGCATTTCGTAATAGGTAGCAGGCGGCGGCGCCATCAGCGGCACGCCAGCCGTTTGCATGCTGTCCAGCGTGGCAATCAGATCGTCGGTGTACAGCGCAATGTGCTGTATGCCCTCGCCATTGAAGCGCATCAGGAACTCTTCAATCTGGCCGGAGTGGCCGTGCGCCTCCTCGTTGAGCGGGATGCGGATCAGCCCGTCCGGCGCGGTCAGGGCGCGCGAGTGCAGGCCGCTGTATTGGCCGTGGATGTCGAAGTGGCGGATTTCGCGGAAGTTGAACAGGCGCTCGTAAAACCCGGCCCACCAGGCCATGCGGCCGTGGTACACGTTGTGGGTCAGGTGGTCGATGGCCACCAAGCCGTGCCCCTTGGGGTGGCGCTCGGCACCCGGCAGGAATTCAAAGTCGATGTCGTAAATCGATTGCCCGTCTTCAAAGCGGTCTATCAGGTAGAGCGGCGCGCCGCCTATGCCCTTGATGGCGGGCAGGCGCAGCTCCATGGGGCCGGTGGGCATCAGCATGGGTTGGGCGCCACGCTCCAGTGCCAGCGTGTAGGCATGGCGCGCATTGCGCACCCGAAAGGCCATGCCGCAGGCGCTGGGCCCATGCTCCTGGGCGAAGTACCAGGCCGCACTGTGCGGCTCGCGGTTGATGATGAAGTTGATGCGGCCCTGGCGGTACAGGTCCACGTCCTTGGAGCGGTGGCGGGCCACGTGGGCAAAGCCCAGCCGCTGGAACACCGGCTCCAGCACCTGGGGCCGGGGGGATGCGAATTCGACAAACTCAAACCCGAGAAGCCCCATCGGGTTGTCCAACGGATTGGCCATGCCAGCACTCCTGCTGCCTGCTCAAGCTTTCAGCTTAGGTGCAGGGCGTGGGGTTTGCAAGCCGCCCAACGCGGGTGTTTGCGCTATGCGCGCTGCCGCGACTCCCACAGCGTGAGCAGCCCACCGGCCGTGCCACAGGCTGCAATCAGGCCGATGCCGATGAGCGAGACGTGGTCGGGAATGTGGTCAAACATGATCCAGCCGCCCAGCATGGCAAAGCCGATCTGCAGGTACATATAGGGCATGAGGGTGGCAGCGGGCGAGCGCCCGAAGGCCATGATCATCAGCATGTGGCCTGCCGCGCCGGCCACGCCCATCAGCAGCAGGCCCAGCCACAGGGCCGGGTCGGCAATGTCGGTCCAGAACCAGTAGAGCGGGATGCTGGCCAGCAGCGCGCCGACCCAGCTGGTGTAGAACTGGGTCGTCATGCTCGGCTCGGTGCGCGCCATCTTGCTGGTGAGCAACTGGAAGGCCGCATTGGCCACTACCAGCCCCAGTGGCAGCAGCAGGTGCCAGCTGGTCCAGCTGATGGCCGTTCCGCCGGGCCGCACGATGATGGCAGTGCCCACAAAGCCACCCGCCACCAGCGCCATGCGCATGGGCGACACGTGCTCACCCAGCAGGCGCGCCGCCAGCAGTGTCACCAGCAAGGGCGTGGTCATGACAATCGCGGTGAATTCGCCCACCGGCATCACGTGCAGGCTGGAGAAGGCCAGCACCGTCACCACCATCAGAAGCATGCCGCGCGTGATGTGCAGGCCAAGGTTGTCGGTCTGCAAAACGGCCAGGCCTTTTTTCGGCAGGATCAAGGCAGACGCCACCAGCGCCTGGAAGAAGTAGCGCGCCCATACCGCCATCAACAGGGGCACCTCGGCGGTGACCCGCTTGGTGGTGGTGTCCAGCACGGCAAAACAGGCCACCGCAGCAACCAGCAGGCCAATGCCCGCCAGCGTTTGGACCGGCAGGGCACGTGGGCGTGGCAGGCGCATGGACAGGGCGGGTGAGGGCATGGCCTCGAGTGTAACTCGGGGTAAACCCTAGGGTTGAGAAATTCCACTGCTAAGATGCAGGCCGGTTCTCGCGCGGGGTGCGTGTAACCCACTCCGTTCCATTCCAATATGCAAAGCCTTCAGTTCAATTCCGCCACCCTGGCATCCAAAACCATGTCGGCCGAAGCCGCCGCCGCCCTGATTCCGGCGGGTGCCCGGGTCGGCATGAGCGGCTTTACCGGCGCGGGTTACCCCAAGGCGGTGCCAGCGGCCCTGGCAGAACGCATCAAAAAACTGCGTGCCGCCGGTGAAGACTTCCGCATCGGCCTGTGGACCGGTGCCTCCACCGCGTCCGAGCTCGACGGCGTGTTGGCCGAGGCCGATGGCATCTCCATGCGCCTGCCCTACCAGTCTGACCCGACGGTGCGCAGGCAGATCAATGCGGGCCAAGTGCAGTACACCGACATCCACCTCTCGCATGTGGCGCAGCTGGCCTGGTTCGGCTTCTTGGGCAACCTGGACGTGGCCGTGGTGGAAGTCGCAGGTGTCACACCGGACGGGCTGCTGGTACCCAGCACCTCGATTGGCAACAACAAGAGCTGGCTGCAGTTGGCCGACACCATCATTCTGGAAATCAACACCCTGCAAAACCCCAAGCTCGAGGGCATGCACGACATTTACTACGGCACCCACCTGCCACCCAAGCGCCAACCCATTCCCCTGCTACATGCGGGCGACCGCATTGGCCAGCCCTACCTGCAGGTCGACTGGAGCCGGGTGGCCGCCGTGGTCTACACGCACCAGCCAGACCGCAACAGCGCCTTTGCCGCGCCGGACGACCACTCGCAGCGCATTGCCAGCCACATCATTGATTTCCTGTCGCAGGAGGTGGCGCTGGGCCGCCTGCCCAAGGAACTGCTGCCCTTGCAGTCGGGCGTGGGCAATATCGCCAATGCGGTGCTCAGTGGTTTGAATGAGGGCCCGTTTGAGAACATGACCAGCTACACCGAGGTGCTGCAGGACGGCATGCTGGCGATGTTGAAATCCGGCAAGCTCAGCATGGCCTCGGCCACTGCGTTGTCGTTCAGCCCCGACGCGCTGCAGGAGTTCAACGAGAACATCGATTTTTACCGCCAGCGCATCGTCTTGCGCCCACAGGAGATGAGCAACCACCCCGAGCTGGTGCGCCGCCTGGGCGTGATCGCCATGAACGCCATGATTGAGGCCGACATCTACGGCAACGTCAACTCCACCCACATCATGGGCACCCGCATGATGAATGGCATTGGCGGCTCGGGCGACTTTGCGCGCAACGCCTATTTGTCTTTTTTCATGACGCCTTCCACGGCCAAGGACGGCAGCATTTCCTGCATCGTGCCCATGGTCTCGCACGTGGACCACACCGAGCACGATGTGGAAATCATCGTCACCGAGCAGGGCCTGGCCGATCTGCGCGGCCTCTCGCCCACCCAGCGCGCACGCCTGGTGATCGAGAAGTGCGCCCACCCCGATTTCAAGCCCGCGCTGCGCGACTACTTTGAGCGCGCCCTGGCCAGCCAGGGCGGCAAGCACACGCCGCATTTGCTGATGGAAGCGCTCTCCTGGCACCAGCGCTTTGTGGAAACCGGACGCATGCTGCAAAGCGGGCCTGAGGCCGCCAGCCAGAGCGCCTGAGGTGGTCACAATCGGGGCTATGGAAACCACCGAATCAACACCCCCGCAAACCTCCGGCCCCCGGGGCTACTGGCGTGCCGCCACCTATTGCTGCCTGCTGCTGCTGGCGGTGGGTGCTACGGCAGGAGTCAGCATGTACCAGCAGTTTGTAGCGCAAATCCAGGACCTGCAGCACAAGGTGCAGCAAAGCGCGCAGCTGCAATATGTGGCGGTGCTGGTGGATGACAAGGGCGAGCCCGCCATGCTGCTCACGCAGCAGTCGGGCGAGGGCTTTTTTCAACTGCAGCGCCTCACCAGCGTGGTTGAAGGCAGTGAAGACAGCATGCAACTGTGGGCCGTGCCCGCGAGTGGCCCGGCCCGCTCCCTGGGGCTGCTCACACCCAAGCTCAAGACCTTGCGCCTGGCGGCCACGGACAGGGCGCTGGACGGGGTACGCATGCTGGGCATGAGCGTGGAGGCGCGCGGCGGTGTAGACGAACGCCAAGGCCCGCGGCTGCCCTATTTGTGGACCGGACGGGTGATCCAGAAGGCGTTGTAGGCCGCAAGTGCCTTGCCCGTGCTGCCGGGCTTAACGGATGTCGGGCAACTATTTTTCAATGATTTTGAAAATAGGCCTTAATTACCCCCTAAATCTGCCGTTATGAAAGGTACGCCAAGCCAGAAAAGTAACCGGAGGGGCCCAGAGCCTGACACAACGTGCCGCTGCCACCCATTGAACGAACCTCGAATCTGCGCCCTGTGGTCGCCGATGCGGTGCTGTCCAAGGCCAGCGCCCCGATCCCTGTGTTGCCCGTGAACCCCAGCATAGAGGCCGCCCCGCCTCTGGCGCCCGCGCCCGGTGTGGTCAACCATGTCAACCCGGCCCTGCACCGCAGCGCGCCGCCGCCCAATGAAGGCGAGCCCACCTACACCAGCGTGCCCGACCCGGTGCGCCGCAGCGCCAGCGCCCGGCAGGTGCCGCAGGACTGGACCATCCACAAGCCCGCCGCCGAAAAGGCCGAAGAGCCGCCCAAAAAGCCGATTGCGCAGGTGCTGATGGACAACCTGAAGTCGATCTGGACGGCCAGCGCCAGCGCCGTGCAGGTGCAGCAGATCGGCAACCA
Organism: Comamonadaceae bacterium; assembly: GCA_947374485.1. Taxonomy (GTDB): domain Bacteria; phylum Pseudomonadota; class Gammaproteobacteria; order Burkholderiales; family Burkholderiaceae_C; genus Allorhodoferax. Next base: position 28,557 of record CANCCF010000022.1, read on the forward strand.
GATTGCCCGCCCGCCCACGCCCGAGCCCAGCCAGGTGCCCGGGGAACTGGCCAAGCAGGTGCTGACCTACCAGCCCACCAAGATCAAGAAAAACGAAAATATCTAGGCTCGGAGCTGGCCCACTGCCATGGTCTACCATGGCGGCCATGCACACCACCGCCCTTGTCCTTTTCTCCGGTGGCCAGGATTCCACCACCTGCCTGGCCCATGCCCTCTCACGCTACGAACGCGTGGAAACCGTCGCCTTTGACTACGGCCAACGCCACCATGTGGAGCTTGATGCGCGCCTGAACGTGCTGCGCGAAATCCGCCAGCAGTTCCCCCAGTGGGCGCCCAAACTGGGCGAAGACCATTTGCTGGACCTGTCGGTGCTGGGCAAGGTAAGCGAGACCTCGCTGACCCGCGACACGGCTTTCAAAATGGAGGCCAGCGGCCTGCCCAACACCTTTGTGCCCGGGCGCAACCTGCTGTTCCTCACCCTGGCCGCTGCACTGGCCTATCGCCGCGGCCTGCAGGTGCTGGTAACGGGTGTCTGCGAAACCGATTTTTCCGGCTACCCGGACTGCCGGGACGACACCATGAAGGCCATGCAGCTGGCCTTGTCGCTGGGCATGGACCAGCGCTTTTTGATCGAGACACCGCTGATGTGGATCGACAAGGCCGCCACCTGGGAACTCGCGCGGGAGCTGGGCGACAAATCGGGCCAGCAAGATGGCGGGCAGGCGCTTGTGGATCTGATTGTGGAGCACACCCACACCTGTTACCTGGGTGACCGCACGCAACGCCACGCCTGGGGCTATGGCTGTGGCAGCTGTCCGGCCTGCGCATTGCGGGCGCGTGGCTATGCCGGTTTCTCGGCCAGTTTGAACAAGGCCTCGCTGCCCGCCGCCTGAGCCTGCAGCACCCAGTGCCGCTGGTGAAAAGCGGCCACGCCGGGGCGGTGGGCAATCGACACCAAGCCCCCTTGGCGCTGTCCCACCAGAGCGGTAAGCCGCTGGTAGAGCGTGGCTTCAGACACTTCGTCCAGCGCGCTGGTGGCCTCGTCGGCAAACACCCATTTCGGTTTTTTCAGCAGCACGCGGGCAAAGGCCAGGCGCTGCTGTTCGCCACCGGAGAGCTTCTGGCTCCAGGCGTCGGAGCGGTCGAGTTGGTCTGCCAGCTGCGGCAGCATGGCATCCACCAGCGCCTGCTTCAGCTCAGCATCCACATGGGTGCTGGCGGCCTGCGGGTAGGCCAGGGCATCGCGCAAGGGGCCGTCCGGAAAGTAGGGGCGCTGCGGCAGGAACATGGCATCCGCACCGCGCGCCACCGTGCCGCTGGCAAACGGCCAGATGCCCGCCAGCGTGCGAAACAGGGTGGACTTGCCGCTGCCGGAAGGGCCGCTCAGAAGCACGGTGTCGCCCGCACCCGCCTGCAATTGCGTGTGGGCCAGCAGCACCGCGCCGGTGGGGAGAGACACGCTCAGGTCGTCGGCATGCACGGCCACATCGGCGGCTGCCGGTGCGGCGGGTGTGACGGGTGCCAGCGTGTGAAAAGCGCCCTCAAAGCTGGTCAGCCGGTCGGTGGTGGCGCGCCAGCTGGCCAGGCTGCTGTAGCTGTCCACAAACCAGCTGAGTGCCCCTTGCACTTCACCGAAAGCACCGGAGATTTGCGTGAGCTGTCCCAGCTGTATGGCGCCACTGAAAAAGCGCGGGGCTGCCACCAAAAAGGGAAACACCACGGCGGCCTGGCCAAAAAAACTGGTAAACCAGATCAGGCGCTTTTGCGCGCGAATCAGTGCCAGGTAATTGGCCAGCACGCGGCCAAAACGCAGCTCCAGCTGGGCCTGCTCCACGCCTTCGCCGCGGTCCAGCGCAATCGATTCGCTGTATTCGCGCACCCGCACCAGGCGGTGGCGGAAGTCGGCCTCCACCTTTTGCTGCTGGAAGTTCAGCGCAATTTGCGGCCGGCCGATGTAGTGGCTCAGCACACTGCCGATGCCGCAGTAGAGCAGGGCCATCCAGACCATGAAGCCGGGGATCACGTACTCGCTGCCCTGGAAATGGAAGGCAAAGCTGCCCGACAGGGTCCACAAAATGCCGACAAAGCTGACCAGGGTGACCACGGAATTCAGCAGGCCCATGCTGAGCGACAGGGTGGATCCGGTGAACTGGCCTACGTCTTCCTGGATGCGCTGGTCCGGGTTGTCCGGGGTAGCCGCAGCGGCCGTGCCCGCCTGGTAGCGCGCGAGCTCGAGGCGGTAAAAGGCTTGATTGGACAACCAGCGCTGCAGGTAGTGGCCGGTCATCCAGGCGCGCCAGCGCATTTCCAGCAGCTGCGTCAGGTAAAAGCGGTACACCGCCAGCACGATCATGCCGAAGGCGATGTAGATGAAGCGCCCCAGCTGTTGCCAGAACACGGCCGCGTTCTTGTCCTGCAGGGAGTCGTAGAACACACGGTTCCAGTCGTTGTAGAGCACGCTCATATAGACCAGAGCCAGGTTGAGCGACACGATGGCCAACAAAAGGCCGCGCGCCTGCCATTTCTGATCCGAGGCGAAGTAAGGTTTGGAGAGGGCCCAGACGCGCTGCGCTTGCTGCCGGATGGCGGCCCATTTGTCTGCCAGTGTGGGCTTGCCGCGGCCTGGCTGGAGGCTGCCGTCGATGGTGGTGCTGGTGGTGGTGGACATGCCGCTGATCCCTGTCTGTGTGCTGACTGTGCTCGTGTGCGCGATGGTAGCCGCAGCCCGTGGCGGCTATGGGGTCAGGGGGCAATCAGGCCCGCATCAAGTACGCATCAGACCGTCGAGTGAAGCGTCCCAGGCAAAGCCGGGAAACAGGCGCTCGGTTTGTGCCGCATTCAGCCCCTGGCTGCTGCGCAGCACCTGGGCCAGCACGCCACGGAAGTCATGGTGCACCGGCAGGTCGCGCCCCTCGTGCAGGTTGCCCTGGGCCAGGCCGCTCCAGGTGCCGTGCCAGCGCCCGCCATTGACCCGGTTGCCCAGCAGCCACAGCGCATTGCCGTGGCCGTGGTCGGTGCCGCGGGTGCCGTTCTCGGCGCTGGTGCGGCCAAATTCGCTGCACACCACCACCACGTCATCGGGCTGGGAGAAGTCGCGGCGCAATTGAACAAGTGCTGCGGCCAGGTTGCCCAGGTTGTTGGCCAGCGTGCCGGTGGCCGCGCCCTGGTTGGCGTGTGTGTCCCAGCCGCCCGCCGACAGAAAGCCCAGGCGCAGCCTGCGGTCCTGGCGCATCAGCGTGCCCAGATGCTGGGCGTCCAGCAGCAGGCCCTGGGGGCTGCCTGCGCCGTTGTTGGCGGCCAGCATCTCTTTGCTCGCCATGCCCTGCTCGGCCATGTCGGCGCTCAGGGTCTGGGCGGTTTGCATGCGGCTGTCGGCACCGGCGCGAAAGGCCTGCGAGAGCGTGTCCTGGCCGGCGTAGAGCTGCATCACGGCATCGCGGGTGCGCACGTCGCCCAGAGCGCCGGAGCGCGTGGCGGCCTGGCCGCGCGGCACCAGTTGCACGGCTGCGCTGCCGGAGAGGATTTGCGGATTGGCCTCGCCCACGCCCAGCGCCAGGGCGCGCCCCTGGCTGTTGGCGGCTGGGTTGGCGTCGGCTGCCTCGCGCATGCCAGCCAGGGTGTTGAGCCAGCCATTGGCCGCACCGCTGTGGCCGGGCTGGCCAATTTCCCACTGGTGCTGCGCATCGAAATGCGAGCGCGTGGGGTCGGGCGAACCGGCGGCTGGAATGGCCGCCAGCACACCCTGCTGCCACAGCGGCTGCAAGGGGGCCAGGGCCGGGTGCAGGCCAAAGCTGTCATCGAGCCGCAGGGTGGTCTGGGCGGTGCCGTCGGGCGCCGGGATGGCAATGGCCGGGCGCAGGGCGTAGTAGCTGCGGTCCCCATGCGGCACCAGGGCCGAGAGGCCGTCATAGGCGCCGCGCAGAAACACCACGACCAGGCGGCCCTCGCGTTCGTTGCTGCGTGCGCTTCCGTTTTGTGCCCAGGCCATGGGCGCGGCCCAGGCGCTGCCAGCGGTCAGCGCAGCGGCAGAGGCGGTGGCGAGAAATTGCCTGCGCGGCAAGGGCGTTTGCGAACGATGCGCCATGGTTGATTCCCTTCTTACTTGTACATGAACTCGGGGCTGGCCAGCATCAGGCCGCTTTGCATGCCGGGCTTTTGCTGGGCCACGGCGGCCAGGGTGGCAGCGCCCAGGTAGGGCTGCAAAAAGTCCAGCTCCACGCGCTGGCGCCCCAGCGCCAGCGCGAAGTCGGCACGGCGCGTCAGGGCTTCGGGTGCCAGCCAGGTGGCGGCATCGGTCTTGTAGCCGTCGGGCGTTTGCCAGCCGTGCAGGGGCTGGCCTGCGTTGTTCAAAAAGCCCAGCGTCAGCAGCAGGTTGCGCCGGTCCTGGGCGCCATCCGTGGCGGTCAGGGCCGAGCAGGCAAAGTCCATCGGCGTCTTGAAGAGGCGGTTGGCCGGGTCCCAGAACTCGGGCGCTTGCACCAGGGCTTGCAGCCAGACCTTGATGTCGCCCTGGCTGTCCAAAAAGGCCTTGGCCAGGCGCTGGACCAGCTCCGGGCTTGGCTGGTCGGCGACAAAAAATTGCGCCAGCCGCAGGCTCAGGCGCCTGGCCGTTTGCGGGTGGCGCGCCAGCATGCGGATGGCTTGTTCGCCTTCGGCCTCGCCCCGATTAAACAGGCCATCGGGAAAGTTGCGGCCCATCACCTTCTTGCTGCCGTCGTCATGCGTGCGCGCGGCAAAACGGAAGCCGTCGGAAGCATTGGGCCCCACCGTCCAGCCGGTGAGCACACGCGCGAGTTCACGCACATCGGTTTGCGTGTAGCCACCGTCCACGCCCAGGGTGTGCAGCTCCATCAGCTCGCGGGCGTAGTTTTCGTTCAGACCGCGGGTAGCTCCCTGCGCGCCGCGCGTGCCGGTGGCCACGCTTTGGGCCTGGTCCAGGTAGTGCAGCATGGCCGGGTGCCGCGCACTGGCCAGCAGCAGGTCTTCAAATTTGCCAAGGGCGTGGGCGCGCGCCACGTGGATGAGATAGTGGCCCACAAACGGCCGCACCGGACCCTTGCCGATGTAGACGTTGAGGTGGTTGAACCAGAATTCGGTCATGCGCGCCAGCAGCAGGTTTTCCTGTTCGGGCTGGCTGCAGGCCTGCAGGCGCCAGACGGCGGTTTTTTCCACCATGCTGCGGTTGAAGTTCTCGGGCGCCACGGGCGTGGAGAAGTCCAGGCGCTGGTGCTCTTCACGCGCGCCTGCTCCCGCGGGTGTGGCGGCTTCTGCCTTGAGGCTGGCGCGGGCCTGGCGTTCGCGTTGCACGCCTTCAAAGATCTGCGGCAACGGGGCGTTGATGTCCTGCACATCCGGGGCCATCACGGGTGGCAAGAGGCTGGCATGCCAGGCGGTGTCGATCTGCTGCAGAGCCCAGGCGCGCGGGCTGCTGGCAGCTTGCAGGTCTTGCACTAGGCTGGCCGTGGGGCCATAGCCCAGGCGGGACAGTGCGCGCCACTGCTCGGCCAGCGGTTTTTCATTGGCGGGCGCGGGCTGCGCCCAACTGGACAAGGCCGTGCCCGTGCCAAGCCAGACCGCCATGCTGGCCATGCCTTGCAAGGCATGGCGCCGTTTGAGCTTGCCAGGGTTGGCCGGGGCAGGGAGTTGCATATTCGGTGGGTCCTGAAGGGAATGGGCAGTGTGCCATTGCCCAACGCCCGGCTTCAAGCGTGCGAGGACGCAAGGGCCCCGTCTTTACCTGCGCTTAGCCATTCAGTGGCTGGCTAATCGGCGTTGCGCACACCGCTGGCCACGTGGCCGCTGGGCACATGGCGCGCGGCGGATTCGATGTGGCCGGTCTGGTCGTCAAAGAAAAAGTCGGGTTCGAACTCGCGCAGGAACTCGCCCTTGTCCAGGCCGCCCAGAAACATGGCCTCGTCCACTTCGATGTTCCAGTCCATCAGGGTGCGGATGGCGCGCTCATGGGCCGGTGCGCTGCGCGCGGTGACCAGAGCGGTGCGTATGCGCATGTGTGGAATCTCGGCCTGCTGCATGCGGTGCAGCGCCACCAAGAGCGGCTTGAAAGGGCCGTCGGGAAGGGGCAATCGGACCTTGTCCATCTCGTGCTGCTGGAAGGCATTGAGGCCTTCTTTTTGATAGACCAGCTCGGCCTCGTCGCTGAACAGCACGGCGTCGCCGTCAAAGGCAATGCGCACCTCGGCCGGATGCGCCTGGCTGGCGTGGGCCGAATGCGGGTAGACCTGCGCTGCGGGCACACCGGCGGCCAGTGCGGCGCGCACGTCGCTCAGGTGGGTGCTCAAGAACAGGTTGGCGTGCAGCGGCTTGAGGTAGCGCCAAGGCGCCTCGCCGCGCGTGAAAGAGCAGCGGATGATGGGCAGCTCGTAGTGTGCCGCCGACCGCATCACGCGCAGGCCGCTCACCGGGTCGTTGCGCGAGAGGATGACCACCTCCACGCGCTGCGACGGCGTCTCATTGAATGCAAGAAGCTTTTTCACCAGCGAGAAGGCCACGCCGGGCTTGGCCGGAATCTCCAGGCGCTCGCGCTGCAGCTGCATGTAGGCGCGGTCGTCGCCTTGCTCGAAGACCTGGTTTTCTTCTTCGAAATCAAACAGCGCGCGGCTGGAAATCGCCACCACCAATCGTCCGTCGAGATTCATGGCCATGGCGTTTTCCTTTTGAAAACTACTGTTGGAGAAACATGCGGTAGACCGGGTTCAGGGTCTCTTCCACATAGGGGTAGTCCAGCGTCTGCAGGAACTTGGCAAAGGCCTTGTCATCCGCTTTGGGCACCTGCAAGCCGACCAGGATGCGGCCGTAGTCTGCCCCCTGGTTGCGGTAGTGGAACAGGCTGATGTTCCAGCCCGGGCGCATCAGGCTCAAAAATTTCATCAGCGCGCCGGGCCGTTCCGGGAAGACAAAGCGCAAGAGGCGCTCGTCGCTGGCCAAAGGTGAACTGCCGCCCACCATGTGGCGAATGTGCTCCTTGGCCAGCTCGTCGTGCGTCAGGTCCAGCGTCTGAAACTGGTGCTTGTTGAAGTTGGCGGCAATTTTGGCGGACTCGCCCCGGCCATGCGTGGTAAGGCCCACAAACACATGGGCTTTGGCCGAGTCGCTCATGCGGTAGTTGAACTCGGTGACGCTGCGCACCGCGCCCGGCAATTCGCCAATCAGCTCGCAAAAGCGCTTGAAGCTGCCGCGCTCCTCGGGGATGGTGACGGCAAACAGCGCCTCGCGTTCTTCGCCCACTTCGGCCCGCTCCGCGACAAAGCGCAGGCGGTCAAAGTTCATGTTGGCGCCGCACAGAATGGCACCGTAGGTCTCGCCTTTGGTCTTGTGTTTGTCCACGTACTGCTTGATGGCGGCGACGGCCAGCGCGCCGCTGGGCTCGACGATGGAGCGCGTGTCGACAAAGATGTCCTTGATGGCGGCACACACCGCGTCGGTGTCGACGATGATGAATTCGTCCACCAGGCCTTTGGCCACGCGGAACGTTTCCTCGCCCACCAGCTTCACAGCCGTGCCGTCGGAGAACAGGCCCACATCGGGCAGGGTCACGCGTTTCTTCGCGGCCACTGATTGGCTCATGGCATCGGAGTCGTTCATCTGCACACCAATGACCTTGATGCGCGGGTCCACCGCCTTGATGTAATTGGCCACACCCGACACCAGGCCGCCGCCGCCAATGGCCACAAACACGGCGTCCAGCCGCGCGCCCTTGAGCGCACCTTCCTGGCCACTGAGGGTCTGCACCTGGCGCAGCATTTCCATGGCAATGGTGCCTTGGCCCGCAATCACGTCCGGGTCGTCAAAGGGGTGGACAAAGCTCAGCCCCTGCTTTTTCTGCAGCAGCAGGGCGTGGCCATAGGCATCGGAATAGCTGTCACCAAACAGCACCACCTCGCCACCGAAGCCGCGTACCGCGTCCACTTTGACTTGCGGCGTGGTGGTGGGCATGACGATGACCGCGCGCGTGCCCAGCTTGGTGGCACTCAGCGCCACACCCTGGGCGTGGTTGCCAGCCGAGGCGCAAATCACGCCCTTTTTGAGTTGCTCAGGCGTCAGGTGCGCCATCTTGTTGTAGGCACCACGCAATTTGAAACTGCGCACCGACTGCTGGTCTTCGCGCTTGAGCAGCACGTGGTTGTGGATGCGTTTGCTCAAAATCTTGGCCGGCTCCAATGCCGACTCACGGGCCACGTCGTAGACGCGGGCGGTCAGGATTTTTTTCAGGTAGTCGGCGGGGGTGAGGTGTTTGGTGCGGGGGGTCGTCGCCATGGGGTCTGTTGGTATTCGTATTGGAGAAAGGGTGCGTCAAAGGCGCTTCATCGCCGTGCCATAGACCTTGTTTTTATCGCGTTTGCCGGTGGCCAGAACGGTGACAAAAACTGCGTCGCCGTCCACGCGGTACACCAGACGGTAGCCCAGTGCATGCAGCTTGATTTTGTAACAGTCCGGCAAGCCATGCAGCGCTGCGGATGGAACATGGGGGGCTTGCAGACGCTCTGCAAGCTTTTTCTTGAAGGGCTCGCGAATGCTGCTGTCGAGTGCGCGCCATTCTTTCAGCGCCAGCGCGTGAAAGCGCAGCCTAAAGCTCATCCAGACTGACTTCCACAAACGGCCCCGCACTGCGCTCGCGTGCGAGTTGGGCATCTTCGAGGTCTTCCAGATGTTCCATCAG
>CANCCF010000023.1 GCA_947374485.1 Comamonadaceae bacterium
TACAAGGGCGCCGCGTTTGCCACGCTGGGGGCCAACAGCTACCTTTACGCAGCCAACTTTCGCAGCGGCACCATTGATGTCATCAAGGGCAGCGCAACAGCGCCCAGCCTGGCTGGCAATTTTGTAGACCCCACCCTGCCTGCCGGCTATGCACCATTCAACGTGCAAAACCTCAACGGCAGCCTGTACGTCACCTATGCCAAACAGGATGCGAGCCTGATGGATGAGGTAGCCGGCGCCGGCCTGGGGCTGGTGGATCGCTTTGACCTGAATGGCAATCTGCTCGGGCGCGTGGCCAGCGCGGGCAGCCTGAATGCACCCTGGGGCCTGGCCATCGCGCCGGGTTCCTTTGGTGCGCTGGCCGGTGCGCTCCTGGTGGGCAATTTTGGCGATGGCCGGATCAGCGCCTTCGACCTTTCCGATGACACCCTGATAGGGCAGCTGCTGGACAGCAGCAACCAGCCGATTTCCATCGACGGGCTTTGGGGCCTGTCAACCGGTAATGACGGTCCTGCCGGCAGCAGCCAGCGCATCTACTTCACGGCAGGCCCCGATGACGAGTCCCATGGCGTGTTTGGGGTGCTGAACAGCGTGCCCGAGCCCAGCACCCTGGCGCTGATGCTGGCAGCGCTGGTGGCCTTTGCAGGCGTGCGCGCCGCCGGGCGGCGTCCAAGCGCAATCCGTCTGGGTTCAACAGGCCGTCAAGCCTTGGCGCAGTAGCGCACACCGTCCAGCCCCAGGCAGTCCAGATCCTGGGGCCAGAAGGTGGCGCCGAACTCACGCGCCATGGTGGCCATTGCCGCGTCGGTCAGGTCCAGCACACGACCCAGGCGCATCAGGTCCAGGCAGCGCTTCACCAGCGCAGGCGGGCCAGGCCGGACAGGTGCAGCGGCAACAGCTCGCCCCGCTTGCACACCTGGTCGAGCCGCGCGCTTTGCGCAAAGCGGCGCATCTTGACGGCGTATTCAATCGGCGCGCCGCTGCCACTCCACTGCGGATCCTCGGGCGTGTTGAAAAGGGGGACTAGCGCCAGGCTGCTGAAGGACTGACGCTTGGGCCATGGCGCGCGGGTGCGCGCAGAGCCTGGATGAGCGGCGGCAAGTCGGAGGCAACGGAAGACACGGAGGGTACGGAGGTTGCATAAGCCATGCCGCATCCTGTTCAAAGGGCAGGGGCCGGGCGTGCTTGCGATAGCGCAATCGACTGCCTGTTCCGCACGCCGGGCAACCCCGGCCAAGGGCTGCCCCCGGCTACACACCCACCCCGCAGACCCGTTCCCCGGCATCGCTTTCTGCCAGCGCCAGCCCATCCTTGGCCGGGCCCACCTGCGCGTCGCGTGGCAGGGGCACGCCGTTCTTCACAGCCAGCACCTCGGCCATGATGCTCACGGCGATTTCAGGCGGCGTCTTGCTGCCAATGAAAATGCCAATGGGGCCGCGCAGGCGCTGCAGCGAGGCCTCGGTTTCCTCAAAGTGCTCGATCAAGCGCCGCTTGCGCGCCAGGTTGTTGCGGCGCGAACCAATGGCGCCGATATAAAAGGCTTGGCTCTTCAGGGCCTCCATCAGCGCCAGGTCGTCGAGCTTGGGGTCGTGGGTGAGGGCCACCACGGCGCTGCGGCTGTCGGGCCTAAAGCTCGCCATGATGTCGTCGGGCATGGCGTGCGACAGGTGCACGCCGGTGACCGACCAGCTGCCACGGTACTCTTCGCGCGGGTCGCACACGGTGACGGCAAAGCCGCTGAACTGCGCCATGGTGGCCAGGTACTCGCTCATCTGGCCCGCGCCGATGATGAGCATGCGGTAGCCCGGGCCAAACACATTGCGAAGATGGCTGGCGCTGAGGCTCAGCTCCGAAGGGGTATCGCACACACGCAGTTGCACCGCGCCGTCTTCCAGCGCCACGCTGCGCTGCACCAGGCGGCCCTGGTCCAGCTCTTGCAACAGTTCGTCCAGCGCCTGTAGCGCCGGGTCGAACTCCAGCAACAGCTCCAGCGTGCCGCCGCAGGGCAGGCCAAAGCGGTGCGCCTCGTCGGCAGTGATGCCGTATTTCACCAGGCGAGGCGCGCCGCTCACCAGCTCTGGTGCAGTGCCCGGTTTACCCTGGCTGTATTTGCGGGTGTACTGGTCAATCAGGTCGTCTTCAATGCAGCCTCCCGAGACCGAGCCCACCACCGCGCCGTCTTCGCACAGTGCCATGATGGAGCCTATGGGCCGGGGCGATGAGCCCCAGGTGCGCACCACCGTCGCGAGCAAGGCACGTTTGTTGGCGGCACGCCAATTGCGCAGGGTGCGCAGCACCAGAACATCGAGGTTTTCCATGGTTTTTGATTAAAGCCTGCGCAAGGAAAAATAGGAACGGTACAGGGCGACGCTCAGCACCATACCCCAGGTCATGCCCACAAACATGCCACCCAGCATGGCCGTGAGGGACGGCGTGCCCAGCGCCAGTTGCAGCCGCACCAGCCAGACCGCGCCCAGGGTCATGCCCAGCAGCATCCAGCCCGAGCAGAGGATGTTTTGCACCAGCAGTGAGCAAAGGTAACGCCCACAGTGGGAACGCAGCAAGCGCAGACTGGGAATGGCCAGCAGCCCCCCCAGCAGCATGCCCAGGTGCATGCCGGGCAGGTACTGCACATGCAACAAGAAACTCTGCCAGGTGGACAGTGCCGCGGACTGCTGGCACAGGCTGCCCAGCTGCGCTGGGCCCGCACCGGCCAGATCGACCAGCAGCCCCAGTAGCATGCCGCCAAAGCCCAGCGACAGCATCACGTGGGGTGGCGAAAGTCCTGCGCGTTGCGGCCGCACCCAGCTCAGGGCGGCACACCCTGCGGCCACGGCCAGCAGCGATAAAAAAATGATCAGCCAGCGCCCATCCCCGCTCAGCAAGGCAGGCGTGCGGTCGGCAAAGCACAGGGTGGCACCCACCACGCCCAGCAGCAACGCAGGCGTGATCCCGGCAGAGCCAATGCCGCGCGCCAGCCAGTGTGGCGATGTGCTCAGTGCAACCAAGTTGATGCCCTCACAGTTCGGCTTTGCGTGCATGTAATCAAGGGTAAACCCGGGCCCCTCAAAACCCGAAAGGCCTCACCCTTGTGTGGGAGGCGCAGTCTATGCGTATTTGTGGGTTTGTGGTGCGGACCTAATGAATCGCGCACTGCCGTGCATGAGTAACCGTTGGCCCGCATGAATGACGCGTTCAGGCGGGTTCTAATAGCTGCACAAATAGATGGAGAGACACGACATGAAGCCCTGCGCGCACGCACAGGAGGCCACCGCGCAAGCCGCGTCCGGCCCGAATTCCTGGTTGTATTTATTGGAACGTTTTGACGTCGGCATAGTGAACCTGGATGCCCAGCTGCATGTGGTGGGCATGAACGACTATGCGCGGCGCAGCCTGCCAGTGGACATCAAACTGCCCTTCGGAAAAATAGTCACCGACTTCCACCCCGAGGCGGCCAAGGCCAAGGTGAAGTTCCTGCTGGGACAGGCCGAGTGCCCGGTAAACAACGCGCCGCCCATGGCGATGATGATCAATATCCCGGAGCGGGTGCTGCTGATCAAGGTGTCCAAAATTGCCGACATGCAAGGGCAGACCACCGGGTATACCCTGGTCTTCTATGACATCACCGAGGTCGTGAGCAAGGACGCCGACAGCGCCAGCCCCGCCGAAGCGGCAGGCCAAGCGGCCAAGCGCCAGCTGCGCAAGATTCCCACCATCAAACAGAACCGGGTGCTGCTGGTGGATGTGGCCCATGTGTCCTTCATCCGCTCCGAGGGCCACTACACCTGGGTGCACACGCCCCAGGGCGGGCAGTTCTGCAACATCACCATTGGTGACCTGGAGAGCCGCCTCGATCCCAACTTATTTTTGCGCGTGCATCGCAGCTACATCGTGAACCTGAGCCAGGTCGACGAGATCGTGCGCGACGACGGCCGCATTACCTTGCGCATGATGGGTTCCACGCCGGTGGAGATTCCGGTGGCGCGCTCGAGTGCGGCGAAGTTGATGGAGCATTTGGGCTTGAGTGATACGGCCTTGATGAAGGTCTAGTTTTTTGGGTCCAGGCGGCTGAATACATAAGTCACTTCTTGCCTCGGTTGTTTCAGGTCTCAAGCCGACGTGGCACTCAGCGCCGTCCGTGTCCCCCGCCCTTCGGGCTCCTCCTTTACCTACCGGCGCTGAGCGCCACGCCGTCCTGAGTCCACCTACACGGTTGGCGCACAAAGGTAGTTATGCATTGGCTCACTGCGGGCCAACAATGTTCGCTGACTATGACAGTGGGGTGGATGGTGCAGTGAGGTAAAGGAGGAGGCCGAAGGCCGGGGGACACGAACGGAAGCATCTACCCCGCTGGCATAGTCCACTACAAACGGAGCCGATAGGTGTCTCCCATACTTCGTGCACCCCAACTGCCATTCATGCGCCAGAAAAGCCATTGATTGGTTTACGTCCCCTTTTTGAAACCTCACCGATACAGTGGGCGACCCCGTTTGCTCGGGCACCAAAAAAAGGAGACAACCGTGATTCCACCCGCATTCGACTACCATGCGCCGCGCTCGGTCGCGGAGGCCATTAACCTGCTCTCCACCCTGGGGGATGAAGCCAAGCTGCTGGCGGGAGGACACAGCCTCTTGCCGATGATGAAACTGCGCTTTGCCGCACCCGGCGTGCTCATCGACATCAACCGCATCCCCGAGCTGCGCGGCATCAGCGAACAAGGCGGCGTCATCCGCATTGGCGCCATGACCAGCGAGAACGAACTGATTTCGTCGCAGCTCCTCAAGGACAAACTGCCTCTGTTGGGCGAGGCCGCCAAGCTGATTGCCGACCCGCAGGTGCGCAACCGCGGCACCATTGGTGGCGACATTGCGCACGGCGACCCCGGCAACGACCACCCGGCCATCGCCATGGCGCTGGATGCGACCTTTGTTTTGCAAGGCCCGAAGGGCGAGCGCCAGGTGAAAGCGGTGGACTTCTTCCACGGCACCTATATGACCGCGCTGGCCGAGGACGAAATCCTCACCGCCATCCTGATCGCACCCTTTGCCGCCGGCACCGGCAGCGCCTACCAGAAGCTCAAGCGCAAGACCGGCGACTGGGCCACCGCCGGTGCCGCCGTGGTGCTGCGCATGGCCGGTGGTGTGGTGACACATGCCAGCATCGGCCTGACCAATGTGGCGCCCACCGCGCTGCGCGCCCGCCAGGCGGAAGCCGCGCTGATCGGCCAGCCCATCAACGCCGCCTCGCTGGACGCCGCAGCCCAGGCTGTGCGCGCGATTTGCGACCCTGCAGAGGACCTGCGCGGAGACGCCGAATACAAGACCGCCATGGCCGGTGAGATGACCAAGCGTGCCATCTCCGCTGCCGCAGCACGCTGCAGCTAAACCCCTTCCACATATTAAAGAGACGGAGACAAGCAGCATGAGCAAAAAAATGGTGGCCATGACCCTGAATGGCAAAAAAGTGGAAGAGGCGGTAGAGCCGCGCACCCTGTTGATCCACTTCCTGCGCGAAAAAATGAGCCTCACCGGCGCCCACATCGGTTGCGAGACCAGCCACTGCGGCGCCTGCACCGTGGACATTGACGGCCAGTCCGTCAAGAGCTGCACGCACCTGACCGTGCAGTGCGACGGCAGCGACGTGAAGACCGTGGAAGGCATGGCCAACGCCGGTGTGCTGCACGCTATTCAAGATGCGTTCTACAAGGAGCACGGCCTGCAGTGCGGTTTCTGCACCCCCGGCATGCTGATGCGCGCCTACCGCTTTTTGCAGGACAACCCCAACCCCACGGCCGAAGAAGTGCGCCACGGCATGTCGGGCAATCTGTGCCGCTGCACCGGCTACCAAAACATCGTCAAGGCCGTGTTGCACGCTGCCAAGACCCTTCAAGCCCAAAGCGCGGTGGCCGCGTAAGCGGCACACGCCAATTCGGAGACGCACACTATGAACGCACCTTTGAGTGAACGCGAAAAAGCCCTGATGGGCATGGGCGAGAGCCGCCTGCGCAAGGAAGACGCCCGTTTTATCCAGGGCAAGGGCAACTATGTGGACGACATCAAGCTGCCCGCCATGCTGCACATGGACATCGTGCGTGCACCCGTGGCGCACGCCCGCATCAAGCGCATCAACAAGGAAGCCGCACTCGCTATTCCCGGCGTGATTGCCGTGCTCACCGCCGACGACCTGAAGCCTTTGAAACTGCACTGGATGCCCACGCTAGCCGGTGACGTGCAGGCCGTGCTGGCCGATGAAAAAGTGCACTTCCAGATGCAGGAAGTCGCCGTTGTGATTGCCGAAGACCGCTACGCCGCTGCCGACGGTGTGGAAGCCGTGGAAGTGGAATACGAAGAGCTCGAAGCGGTAGTGGACCCCTTCGAGGCCTTGAAGCCCGGCGCCCCGGTGCTGCGCGAAGACCTGGTGGGCAAGAACGAAGGCGCGCACGGCCCGCGCAAACACCCCAACCACATTTTCAATTGGCAGGCCGGTGACAAGGAAGCCACCGACGCGGCTTTTGCATCGGCAGCGGTCACCGTCAAGCAGGACATGCACTACCCGCGTGTGCACCCCTGCCCGCTGGAGACCTGCGGCTGCGTGGCCAGCTTCGACCCCATCCGGGGTGAGCTCACCACCTGGGTCACCAGCCAGGCGCCGCACGTGGTGCGCACCGTGGTGTCCATGCTCTCGGGCATCCCCGAGTCCAAGGTGCGCATCATCTCGCCCGACATCGGCGGCGGCTTTGGCAACAAGGTGCCGATCTACCCCGGCTATGTCTGCGCCATCGTGGCCTCCATCGTGCTGGGCCGCCCGGTGAAATGGGTGGAAGACCGCATCGAGAATCTCTCCAGCACCGGCTTTGCCCGCGACTACCACATGACCGGCGAACTCGCCGCCACGGCGGACGGCAAGATCCTGGCGCTGCGCACCCACGTCACTGCCGACCACGGCGCGTTTGATGCCTGTGCCGACCCGAGCAAGTTCCCCGCGGGCATGTTCCATATCTGCTCCGGCAGCTACGACATAGCCGCCGCCCACTGCTCGGTGGACGGCGTCTACACCAACAAGGCGCCCGGTGGCGTCGCCTACCGCTGCTCCTTCCGTGTGACCGAGGCGGTGTATCTGGTGGAGCGCATGGTCGACGTGCTGGCGCAAAAACTCGGCATGGACAAGGCCGAGATCCGCAGCAAAAATTTCATCAAGCGCGAACAGTTTCCGTACAAATCGGCCTTTGGTTTTGAGTACGACTCGGGCGATTACCAGACCGCCCTGGACAAGGTGCTCGATGCCGTGGACTACAAGGGCTTGCGTGCCGAACAGGCGGTGAAACGCGCCGACCCCAACTGCCCCACGCTGATGGGCATTGGCCTCGTGAGCTTTACCGAAGTCGTGGGCGCCGGCCCCAGCAAGATTTGCGATATTCTGGGCGTGGGCATGTTCGACTCCTGCGAGATCCGCGTGCACCCCACTGGCAGCGCGATTGCGCGCATGGGCACCATCTCGCAAGGCCAGGCGCACCAGACCACCTATGCGCAAATCATTGCCACCGAGCTGGGTATTTCGTCTGAGATCATCCAGGTCGAAGAGGGCGACACGCATACCGCGCCCTACGGCCTGGGCACTTACGGCTCCCGCTCCACACCGGTGGCAGGGGCTGCCATCGCCATGGCGGCGCGCAAAATCCACGCCAAGGCCAAGACCATTGCCGCGCACCTGATGGAAGTCAGCGAAGCCGACCTGGAGTGGGAAATCGACCGCTTCAAGGTCAAGGGCAATGACGCCAAGTTCAAGACCATGACGGAAATCGCCTGGGCCGCCTACCACCAGCCACCCGCTGGCCTGGAGCCAGGGCTGGAAGCGGTGCACTACTACGACCCGCCCAACTTCACCTTCCCCTTCGGCATTTACCTGTGCGTGGTCGACATCGACAAGGCCACGGGCGAGACCAAGGTCCGCCGCTTCTATGCGCTGGACGATTGCGGCACGCGCATCAACCCCATGGTGATCGAAGGCCAGATCCACGGCGGCCTGACCGAAGGCTTTGCCGTGGCCATGGGCCAGCTGCTGTCCTTTGACAAGCAGGGCAACATCCAGGGCAACTCGCTGATGGATTACTTCCTGCCTACCGCCGTGGAAACACCGACCTGGGAAACCGACTACACCGTCACCCCCTCACCGCACCACCCGATTGGTGCCAAGGGCGTGGCCGAGTCGCCCCACGTGGGCAGCATCCCGACCTTCACCAGTGCCATGGTGGACGCGTTTGCGCACCTGGGTGTGACGCACTTCAACATGCCGCATACGGCCTACCGCGTGTGGCAACAGCTCAAGGCTGTGGGCATCGTTTCCTGAGTTGGAAGACCCTGCGGGGCGGATGCACGTCGGTGCTTCCGCCCCCTTGTATTTTTGTCAATGAACAGAGAAAAAGGCAGTTATGGAAGTTGTACTCGACAAGACCTACCCCGTGGCGTCCAGCGTGGACGCCGCCTGGGTGGTGCTGGCCAATATGCACGAGCTGGCCACCTGCATGCCGGGCGCACAAATCACCGAAACCATTGACGCCACCCACTTCAAGGGGGCAGTCAAGGTCAAGGTGGGCCCGGCGGTGGCGGCCTTTGCCGGCACGATTGAAATTCTCACGCTGGATGTGGAGACGCGCACGCTGAAGATGATGGGCAAGGGCGCGGACAAAGGCGGCTCATCTGCCTCCATGGAACTCACCGCCAATCTGATTGCGGCCGAGAACGGCATGAGCACCCTGGTGGGCCACGCCGAGGTGATCGTCAACGGCAAGTTCGCCCAGTTTGGCGGACGCATGATGACGTCTGTCTCCGACATGATCCTGTTGCAGTTCGCCGATGTGTTTTCACAAAAGGCGGCCGTGCAGCAGGCGGCTATGGCACCGGCTGAGGCTGCGCCGGGCGCAACGGCTGCGGGCGACGCTGGCGGTGCAGCAAGCGCATCGGCCAGTGGTTCGGTGGGTGCGGGTGATGGTGTGGGCGCGACCGCCAGCGCCGCGCCGCAGGCGCCACGCGCAGTGCCCGCCGCGCCCATCGTCGCCAAGGAATTCAACGCTCTGGCCTTTGCCTGGCTGATGGTCAAGAATTTCTTCTCCGGCCTGTTTGGCCGCAAGTCCTGAGCGAGGGGCACCGCGCCATGTCTGCCGGATCGCAATTGCCAAGCGCTGCACCCGAGGCCGCACCCGCAACCCCTGATGGCCTGCGCGAGCAGCTTTTCAAGGCGGGCTACATTGCCGACGAAGACCTGGCCAGCCTGGTCTGGATGGGCCTGGCGCTGGAGCGCCCGCTCTTGCTCGAAGGCGAGGCGGGTGTGGGCAAGACCGCAGTGGCTGCAGCCTGCGCCCGCGCTTTAGGCCGGCCGCTGTTGCGCCTGCAATGCTACGAGGGCCTGGACCTGAGCCAGTCGGTTTATGAATGGAACTACAGCCGCCAGTTGCTGGAGATCCGCCTGGCCGAGGCCGGGCAAGGCGATAGGGCGGCGCTGCGCGACAACCTGTTTTCGGAAGCCTTTTTGCTGGAGCGCCCGCTGCTGCAGGCCATACGCTGCGAGCAGCCCTGTGTGCTGCTGATCGACGAGATTGACCGCGCCGACGAGGCCTTTGAGGCTTTTCTGCTGGAGATGCTCTCCGAGTACCAGGTCACCGTGCCCGAAATTGGCACACTCAAGGCGCTGAGTAAGCCGCTGGTGGTACTGACCAGCAACGGCACGCGCGACCTGTCGGACGCGCTGCGCCGCCGCTGCCTGTTCCACTACCTGGACTTCCCCACGCTGGCGCGCGAGACGCAAATCGTGCGCACCCTCGTGCCAGAGGCTGCAGGCCGCCTGGTGGAAGAAGCCGTGGCCTTTGTGCAGCGACTGCGCAAGCAGGACCTGGAAAAAGTCCCCGGCGTGGCCGAAACCCTGGACTGGGTACGCGTGTTGTTCAAGCTGGGCCACGCGGGTTTGCCAGTGGACCCGCAGCTGCTGGTGCCCTCGCTGGCGGCCCTGCTCAAGACCCGCACCGACCGCTGGCTGGTCACGTCGGACACCGTGGCCAAGCTCATGGACGGCCCGCGCATGGGGCAGGACGTGGGCGTGGCCGGAGCCATGAAGTAGCGGGCATCCATGTCGGCCACCGACCCGCGTGAGCAGCTGGGTGCCTATGCCCACTACCTGCGCCAGCACGGTTTTTCTCTCGGCTATGCCGAGGTCGAACTGATGGCGCGCGCCGCCGCCGCATTGCCCCTGTCGCAGTGGCCCCGCACAGAAGCCCTGTGGCGATCCATTGCCTGCGGGAGCCACACGCAGTGGACGCGCTACCCCGAGCTGCACCAGGCCTTCTGGTTCCCGCACAAGCAGCGCACTGCCCGGCGCAGTTCTGGGCTCACGCAAAAATCGCGCTCTCTGCCCGAGGTGGTGGCCCAAATGCACAAGGACATGGCGGACTCGCCCCCAGGTGCTGCCAAGCCCACGTTGGGGGTGGCCGATCAGGCCGGTTCAGGTGATATCGATGCACCCGAAACCAGCAAGAAAGCCCAGGGCGGCGCCAGTCGCACGGCCCAGGCCGACACACGTGACTTCTCGGAGTGGTTGCCCGGCGACATGGACCGCTTCGAGCCGCTGGTCGAAGCCTTTGCCCGGCGCCTGCGCGCCAAGCTGATGCGCAGATTGAAAAACCACCCGGAGCGCGGCGCGATTCACCTGCGCCGCTCTCTGCGCCAGGCCCTCAGCACCGGTGGCGAGTTGGTGCAATTGCACCATGTGCAACGCAAACGCCGCATGCCGCAGGTGGTGGTGCTGGTGGACGTGAGCCGTTCCATGGAGGCACACGCCCAGTTTTTTTTGCGCCTGGGCCGCGCGCTGGTGGACATCATGGGGGCGCGCGCCTTTGTGTTCCACACGCGCCTGGCCGAGGTCACGCCGCTGATGAAGAAGCGCAGCAAGCGCATGCAGGAAAAGGTCAACGCCGTGAGCTTCGGCTTTGGCGGCGGCACGCGCATTGCGCATTGCCTGTCAGAAGCGCTGGATGTGCACCTGCGCCGCACCTTGAAAAGCGGCGATGTCTTCATGGTGCTGAGCGACGGCTATGACACCGACGCACCCGAGGGCCTGGCCGAGGTGCTGGCACGCGTGAAGGCGCGTGGTGCGCGCATCTGCTGGCTGCACCCCACAGTAGACATTCCGCAGTCCGAGGCCATGCGCCTGGCGGCTGTTCACGTGCACCGCTTCTTACCGGCGCACAATCTGGCCAGCCTCTCGCGCCTGCCCGAGTTGCTGGCTTGAGACCAACACAACTACAACACATTTTTGGAGAACGCCCATGGGATGTCAGATGAAACAAGGCGGCGGTTTATATACCCGCCTGCGCATAGGCGCCGTGCTGCTGGCTGCAGGCACGGGCCAGCGCATGGGCGGTGTGGCCAAGTCGCTCATCACCCTGCAGGGCGTGCCGCTCATCAACCGGCAGTTGATTGCGCTGAGCGGCGCTGGGGTGGACGAGGTGGTGGTGGTGACCGGCCATGCGCGCGAGGCGGTGGAGGCGGCAATCGCCAGCTTTCCCCTCACGCTGGCGCACAACGCCGACTACGCGAATGGCCAGCAAGGCTCGGTGCGCGTGGGCCTGAACGCCCTGGGGCCCAGGTTTGACGCCGTGCTGGTGCTGCTGGCCGACCAGCCGCTGATCGCGGCGGCCGACCTCACCGAGCTGATAGCCGCCTTCAAGAAGCGCGGCCAGGGCCAGGTGGTCGTCCCCATGGTGAACGGCCAGCGCGGCAACCCGATTGTGCTCAGCGAACAAGCGCGCGAGCAGATCATGGCCAGCAGCACCAACCTGGGCTGCCGCAACCTGATCGAGCGCAACCCCGAGCTGGTGTGCGTGCACGAGACCGCCAACACCCGCTTTGTCACCGACCTGGATACGCCCGAAGATGTGGCGGCGCTGGCGCAGCGCACCGGTTGGCGCCTGGAGCTGCCCGTGCGCGCAGACGTGCCTGAGGCGGCGCCCGCTTTGGTTGCGGCCACGCCTGCTTGCGAGGCCGCCGCGTGACAGTTGCCTCCGCCACGACCCAGGCAGCGCTGCAACAGCACTGGCCGGTGCCAATGGCCGTGCACCGCTTGGCCCAAGCCGCGGAAGTGAACGATGTCTTGGCCCGCGTCTTCACCGTGATGCGCGCCACCGACCCCGGCTACCAGGCAGGCAGCAGCTTCTACGCCAGCAGCGACGATTTATTAGGCCGCGTGGACCTGCCGGAGTTCCAAGTGCTGGTGCAATTCATTGCGCAGTCTTTGCAAAGCACGATCAAGGAGGCCAACCACAGTGTCTGGCCGCAGGGGCGGCACGCCATGCAGCTGGAGCTGGTGGGCCTGTGGTTCCAGATCCAGAACGGCGCAGCCTTCCACGACATCCACACCCACGGCAACTGCTCCTGGTCGGGCGTGTACTACGTGCAGATCGACCCGCTGGAGCAGCGCCGCCAACACCCGGAGTTCGCAGCACTGAACGGCGCCACCCGCTTCTACAGTCCGATGTTCCCACTGCTGGGCGGCGCCCACATGGACATGGGCAACGCCTTCATGCAGCAGGCCACGCTGGACGTGACGCCCAGCGCGGGCGAGCTCGTCTTGTTCCCCGCCTTCCTGCCGCACAAGGCCCTGCCCTACAGTGGCGCGCAGGACCGCATCGTCGTGTCGTTCAACGCGCAGCTTCACGCGAGCGGGGGTGACAAGGTGTTTGGCTACGCGGCGGCGTGAGTGCCGTAAAAGGTACTCAGGCCTTGGCGCAATACTGCACGCCTGACAGCCCTTTGTAATCCACATCCTGCGTCCAAAAAGTGGCCTCAAACTCCAGCGCCATGCTGTACATCGCGGCGTCAGTCATGGCCAGCTTGTGTTGGGCGGCGACAGTGGAAGCGGCTACGGCGCGGGCATCGGTCAGGTCCAGCACACGGCCCAGTCGCATCACGTCCAGGCAGCGCTTCACCAGGGCAGGCGGGAGGCTGCGGGTCAGGACCTTGTGCACTTCGAACAGGGCGATGGTGGGCACCAGCAGGGCTTGGCGGTCTTCGATGGCCCCGGCAAACAAGTCGGCACGTGCTGTGTCCTGCAGGTATTCAATCCAGCCCGACGAATCCACCACGTTCATTCAAACTCCCGGTCCGGCTCTTTTTCGGGTTCGATGTCGCCCAGGTCGTAACCCTTCAGGATGCCGCGGTAGGCGCTCATGGGCAGCTCTGGCTTGATGACCAATTCATTGCCGCGCAATTCGAAGTGGATGTGCGAGCCCGCAGTAATGCCCAGCTTGGCGCGCATGGCGGCGGGCAGGGTGACCTGCCCCTTGCTGGAGACAATGGCCTCCACTTCCAGTATTTCAGACATTTTCAAATCCTTTACTTATTCAAAGGTAAAGCAAAGTATATGTTCAAGCGAATAAAAAGGTAAATCACCGACAGCTAAAATCGCCCCCATGCTCCAATTTGACCTCCTGAAATCCGACCCCGCCACGCTTGACGGCACTTACCTGGGCAGCCATGCGCGGCGCGGCCAGCTCACGCTGAACCACGGCGTGATCCAGACGCCCATCTTCATGCCGGTGGGCACCTATGGCACGGTCAAGGGCGTCACGCCGCAAAGCCTGCTGGACATGAACGCCCAGATCATCCTGGGCAACACTTTTCATTTGTGGATGCGCCCGGGGCTGGACGTCGTGAAACAGTTCGGCGGCCTGCATGCGTTCGAGAAATGGGACAAGCCGATCCTTACCGACTCGGGTGGCTTTCAGGTGTGGAGCCTGGGCGAGATGCGCAAGATTTCAGAAGAAGGTGTGAAGTTTTCCTCGCCAGTGAATGGCGACAAGCTCTTTCTCACACCCGAGATCAGCATGCAAATCCAGACCATTCTGAACAGCGACATCGCCATGCAGTTTGACGAGTGCACGCCGTATTTGTCGGTGGAGCCCAAGACCAAGGGGCAGATCACCACCGAGCGCGAAGCGCGCAGTTCCATGGAACTCAGCTTGCGCTGGGCGGCGCGCTGCAAAGCCGAGTTTGCGCGCCTGGAAAACCCCAACGCGCTGTTTGGCATTGTGCAGGGCGGCATGTTCGAGCACCTGCGCGACGAGTCGCTGGCAGGACTGGAAGCCTTGGACTTTCCCGGCATTGCCATTGGTGGCCTCTCGGTGGGCGAGCCCAAGGAAGACATGCTGCGCCTCCTGAAGCACGTGGGCCCCAAACTGCCCGCGCACAAGCCGCACTACCTGATGGGCGTGGGCACGCCCGAAGATTTGATTGCCGGGGTGCAAAACGGCATCGACATGTTTGACTGCGTGATGCCCACGCGCAATGCGCGCAACGGCACGCTGTTCAGCCGCTATGGCGATTTAAAGATCCGTAACGCGCGCCACAAAACGGACGAGCGCCCGATTGACGAGTCCTGCACCTGCTACGCCTGTGCGGGCAGCCCCACACCAACCGGCGCGCTGTCATGGGAGCAAGGCGGAAGAGCCGGTTTCAGCCGCGCCTATCTGCACCACCTGGACCGCTGCGGCGAAATGCTGGGCCCCATGCTGGCCAGCGTGCACAACCTGCACTACTACCTGAGCCTGATGCAGGATATTCGTGATGCGCTGGACACCGGTGCCTTTGGCGCGTTTGTGGCGCGCTTCAACGCCGATCGAGCCCGCGGGGTGTAGCCGCAGGGAAAACAAGCCCGCGCCGGGCCGCCCCAAGCGGGGTTAGCCCCCTGAGGGGGCAGTGAGCGACACGCAGTGCGCGAACGTGGGGGCTCTTGAACAACCCCGCGCCGGGCCGCCCCAAGCGGGGTTAGCCCTGAGGGGGCAGAGAGCGACACGCAGTGCGCGAACGTGGGGGCTCTTGAACAACCCCGCGCCGGGCCGCCCCAAGCGGGGTTAGCCCCTGAGGGGGCAGAGAGCGACACGCAGTGCGCGAACGTGGGGGCTAGAAGGTCTCCCACTCGTCGTCGCCACCGACCGGTGTGGCTTTTGCTGTCACGGTCTTGGCAGCAGGCTTTGCAGCAGGGGCTGCGGCTTTGGCAGGCTTGGCAGCCGCGGCAGGCGCCGCCCCCGCCGTGCGCGGCACCGCACGCCGCTCCGGGCCCTTGAAGGGTTTGCTCTGCGAGGCAGGGGAACGCACATCTACCTGAATGGGCATGGGCAGGTGCTCAGCGGCATTCAGTTTGAAAGACGCCACCGTCTGCACCAGCTCACTGGCCTGCGCTTTGAGGCCGCTGGCGGCCGCTGCCATCTGCTCCACCAGCGCGGCGTTTTGCTGCGTGGTGTGGTCCATCTGCGTCACCGCCTCGCCCACCTGGGCCACGGCCGACGATTGCTCGGAACTGGCAGCGCTGATCTCCCCCATGATGTCGGTGACACGGCGGATCGAGCCCACCACCTCGGTCATGGTGACACCGGCCTTGTCCACCAGGGCGCTGCCCTGTTCCACGCGTTCCACACTGGCATTGATCAAGGTTTTGATTTCCTTGGCGGCATCGGCCGAGCGGCCGGCCAAAGAGCGCACCTCGGAGGCCACCACCGCAAAGCCACGCCCCTGCTCGCCCGCGCGCGCCGCTTCCACGGCGGCATTGAGCGCCAGGATATTGGTCTGGAAGGCGATGCCGTCGATCACGCTGATGATGTCGGCAATGCGACGCGAGCTCTCGTTGATGCCCTGCATGGTCTGCACCACTTGGCCCACCACCTCGCCGCCCTGCACCGCCACGGTCGAGGCGGTCATGGCCAGCTGGTTGGCCTGGCGTGCGCTGTCGGCGTTTTGTTTCACTTGCGCACCCAGCTCTTCCATGCTGGCGGCCGTTTGCTCCAGCGCACTGGCTTGCGCTTCGGTGCGTGCGGAGAGGTCGAGGTTGCCCTGGGCGATTTCGGCCGAGGCGCTGGCCACGCGCTCGGAGCCGTGGCGCACGTTGGCAACCACCTGCACCAGCCCGCCCTGCATGTCTTTGAGGGCGCGCAGCAGCACGCCGGTTTCGCTCTGGCCATGGGCCTCGAACGCATAGCTCAGGTCACCCGCGGCCACGGCGCGCGCCACATCCACGGCCTGGTGGATCGGCCGCGTCACCGCACGTGTGATCCACCACGCCGCCAGCACCGCCACCACCAGAGCAAAGCCGCCCGAGAGCGCCAGCGTGGTCTGGATCTGGCTGATGGCGCTGGAGGCATCCAACTTGACGCGCTGCATCTGCTCTTCCTGGAAGGTGACCATCGCATCCATCGCGGCGAAATAGGCCTTCTCCATCGGTGCCATCTCGGTCTGCAGGTTGATCTTGGCCATCTCCTGCGAAGAGGCGGCCTGGCCCAGGAATTTCTGGCTGATGGGCAGGTACTTGCCGCGTACCTCCTGCAAGGCCTGGAACAGCGCGCGCCCCTGTTCGGATTGAATGCTGGGCTCCAGCTTGGCCAGCAGCTCGGTGTTCTGCTTTTGCAGGTTGAGCACGGACTGCCCGGTGGCCTTGATGTCATCGGCATCCGACAGCAGCAGCATGTCGCGCTGCAGGCGTGCCGATTCCTTGACGTGGTCGCTTACGGCATGCAGGGCGCTGATCTGCGGGTAGCTGTGGTCCACCACCGTGTCAAACGAGCGCTGGGCACCGCTGGCCCGCACAAAACTGAGGGTGCCCATCAGCACGATCAGCAGGCCCAGCACGCCAAAGCCCAGCTTCAGCAGGGTGGCAATCTTGGTGTTTGAAGTGTTCATGCTATCTCTCCAACGAAACTGTCTCTTTATGTTGTGAATACGGTCAGCACCCCGGTGTAGCCATAGAGGTGGTCGTGGGCGATTTCACCGTTGGCAAAAAAGCCGACCAGCGGCACGTCACCCAGCGCCTTGCGCACCAGCTGCAGCTCGGCACTGGCACTGCCAAAGTGCGGGCCGCCACGCCCCACGCAACTCACATACACGGCGCCCGCGATGCGCCGGGCCGGGTGCGGGGCGGCATCGAGCTCGGACTCGGCCAGCGCGGTGGCGGTCTGTAGCGGCATGTCCTGCGGCTCCAGCTCTTCGCGGATTTCGGCACAGATGCGCATCAGGTCGGCACGGGCCGCCTGCATGTTGCGCTGGCAAAAGGCCATGCGTGCGCCCACACGCACCTGCTCGCCCACAGCCACGCCACGGCGCGCCGGGTCGAGGCCGATGATGTGGCGCACCGTCACATCGTTGCCAAAGTTGCCGGTCTGGCGCACCGGCTCACCATCGGAATCGGCCAGGCCCACCAACGTGGCGCGCACGGTTTGCAGCGCCTCCTGGGGTTCGTCCAGGGTGAGGTGCAGATCGGCCAGCAGCACGTCGAGCGCGGGCTCCTGGTCCAGCGTGAGTATCAGGTTGCTGTCGGCCGCCGTGATGGTGCGTGCCCTGGACACCGGCTTGCAGCCCTGCGTCACGCGCGACACCAGGCCCACACCGGGCCCGAAGGCCACGCCGCTCATGCCACCGCTGAAGACCCCGCTGGCCGCACCCTGCCCGCTGATGTTGCCGTCGCCAGCCACGGCAAACTGCACACTGGCCGTGCGGCTCGACGACAGGCCGCCAAACAGGAAGGCGGCATCGGTGCGGTGCGCCAGCTCGAACACCAGCTCAGTGATGTCGGGCGTGCTGCCATCCGCATGCACCAGCGCACTGTGGGCCTCAAAGCCCAGGCCCAGCGGCGCCACGCCGGAAAACACGCGGTACTGGTCGCTGGGCAACTCCAGCAGCATCACGGCCAGGGCCGGTTCGTCAAAGTACTCGACATTGTTGGACGCAATGCCCACGCCCACCGTGCCCGACCAGTCGGTGATGAGCGGCAGCTCGGCGCCCAGGTGCTCCAGGATCTCCTGCGCCTGGGTGGCATAGTGGTCGGTGATGTAGAGCAGGGCCAGCGTCGGGTTGGCCGCATAGCCCTGCAGGGCCATTTGCGCGCGCAACTGCGCCAGCACCAGGGCCGCAGCCATTGGCCACTGCGGATGCGTGGCATGTCCATAGGGAAAAAGTTTCATGTGCGACGCCCTTGCCGGGCAGCTTACTTGCCCGTGGCTTTGCTGCTGACCTTGCTGGCCTTGCTGGCGCTGTGGCCACCGGTTTTGCGTGCGGCCGTCTTGCGGACCGGGGCCTTTTTGGCAGCGGCCTTTTTGGCTGGAGCCGCGGCAGCTTGGGCTGCCGCCTGGGCACTGACGTCCTGCAGCGCGGTGGCTGCAATGTGCTGGAACTGCTGCGCCAGGGAGCCCCAGAGCTGCAGCGCATCCACCATGCCAGCGCTGGCCGCCTTGCCGGCCGCAGCGGGCGAAGCCTTGGCTGCTGTGGCCCCGGCTGCAGGTTCGGGGGCGGTCGGCTCGGGCGTTTTTTCAGGCGGCTCTTCACGTGGCTCTTCATGTGGCTTGTCTGCCGCCTTGGGCGTAAAGGCCCGGGCCAGATCGCCCAAATCGAAATTCATGCCCTTGAGCGTAGCCAGTGTCATGCGCTGCACCTCCAGCGCCTGGATGGTGGCGCTCAGGGCGCGCGAGTTTTGCTCGAGCCAGAACTGCACGTTCTTGAGTTCTTCAATGCGCTTGTCCAGTTCTTCCACGCTCAATGTGGGCGCGACCCAGCTGCCCAGATTGGGCATCTGCGGGACGGTGGCACCAGCCCCCTTGGCCAGGTTCTGCAAGAAATCAAAACCGGGAACAAACTTGCCGAATCCGGCACTGTCCGAGTCGCTCATGGGGGTCTCCTTGGGGCTTTGCGTGTGGGCTGCTTGTTGCAGTCCACTGTACTCCATAGCCGGGCGCACAAAAGCAACAAAAACGCAAGTCGTATCGGCAATACGCGGCCCCCATGACCACCACTGCGTGGGCCTACTCCGGCGGCTTGAAGCGTATGGGCACGTCCACCGACATCTCCACCGCCGCGCCATTGCGTTTGCCTGGCACAAAGGTCCAGCCCAGCACCGCGTCGCGGGCCGACTGGTCGAGCCGCTCAAAGCCGCTGCTGGTCTTGATGCTGGCCTCGCGCACCCGCCCATCGGGCGTCACCACCACACTGAGCAACACCAGACCCTGCTCGCCCAGGCGCTCGCTGCGCCGCGGATACAGCGGTTTGGGGTTGTTCAGGTAATTGGCGCTGCTGGAGGGCAGCTCTACCCTGGGGCTGGCGGGCGGGCCGGGCATGGCGGCGGGCTCGGCCGCGGCCATGGTGTTGGCGCTGCCCGGCTGTAGCCGCGCCGGGCCTGTCACAGCCATCGCAGCGGGAATGGCTGGCGCGTCGGCACGTGTCTGGGACTCTGCGGCAGTGGGTGCAGTTGCAGGGGCGGGTCCCGCCGCCGTGGGTTGGGGCGGGGCTGCGGGCTGGGTCCGGGCTGCAGGTGCGGGGTGGGTTGTCGGTGGCACCGGTGTCGGCGCCGGGGCTGGCGAGGCGGGCTTCGGCGGCGTGGGCGGCGTGGGTGGCGCAGATACAGGGTTGATCAGCGAAACGCGCAGGCTGGCTTCGTCGACGGGCCTGGCCTGCGGCGGCACACCCCCCGCAAGCCAGGTCGCAAGCACCAGCCCATGCAGCAGGATGCTGGCGAGCACAAAAAGGCACTGGCGGTGAAACGGGCTGAGCGTAGGCATAGGGTCGGGCACCGCATTGTGGCTTACGCGCGCAGCCGAGCGCGCCACAGCATCGTCTCAACGGCCCCGATCAGGGCGCTTCAACCGTGAGCCTGATGCTGCTGAACCAGGCCGCAAGCTGCGAAATTTCGGTGTCCGTCAAGGGCTTGGCGATCATGTTCATGACTTCGTTTTGCCGCTTGCCGCTGCGGTAGTTGCGCAGCTGCTCGCTCACATAAATTGCCTGCTGCCCGGCCAGGTTGGGCGCGTTGGGAAGCGAGGCAAGGCCGTTCTGGCCGTGGCACAGTGCGCAGGCCACATCGGCTTTGGCGCGACCGGCCACGGCATCATCGGCAGCGCTGTGCAAGGCGGTGCACAGGAGGGCCAAAAATAGCAGTTTCTTCATGGTGGTTCCGTATAAAAAACGGGGCTCCACCAGGAGCCCCGCGTTGCTTGCGGGCAAGGGGACAAAGCCCCCGCCCTGTGCTGGATTACATGCCGGCGTAGCTGATGCGGTAGATCGCGCCAGCGTAGTCGTCAGACACCAGGATCGAGCCGTCCGGCAGGTTGGCCACGTCCACCGGGCGGGCCAGGGCGCGTCCGGTTGCCTTGTCCAGGAAACCATCGGCAAACACTTCGGCCGGGCCTGCATTGCCATCGGCCTTGATTGGCACGAAGTTGATCAGGTAGCCGCTGGCCACGGTGCGGTTCCAGGAACCGTGAGACGCCACAAACAGGCCGCCCTGGTATTTGGCCGGGAAGGCCTTGCCGGTGTAGTGGGTCAGGCCCAGCTGAGCCTGGTGCGCAGGAAATTCCACTTGCGGGTAGATGGCGCCAGCCGGCTCCTTCATGTCCTTCAGGTCTGCGGCCGCTGGGGAGCCCGCCACCTTGAAGTGGCCGTTGTAATACGGGAAGCCGAAGTGCTCACCCTGCTTGCTGATCTTGTTGAGCTCGCCGGGCGGAATGTC
This sequence comes from Comamonadaceae bacterium, assembly GCA_947374485.1. Taxonomy (GTDB): domain Bacteria; phylum Pseudomonadota; class Gammaproteobacteria; order Burkholderiales; family Burkholderiaceae_C; genus Allorhodoferax. The sequence goes on from CANCCF010000023.1 coordinate 20,527, forward strand.
ATCGCCCAGGCCATCCACCTGGTTGTCGGTGGCCCAGATGTCACCCTTGGGTCCGATGGACAAACCGGCGGGGTTGCGCATGCCCTTGGAGTAGACCGTGCGGTTGGCACCGTCCAGACCGTCGTAGCGCACGATGCCGCCAATGCCCTTCTCTTCAAACAGCGCCACCTTGTCGGCGGGCTGCACGTTGTAGGGCTGGCCCAGGTTGACAAAAATCTTGCCGTCGGCAGCCACCTTGCAGACGCGGCCGGTGTGGTTGAAGGACTGCTCTTCGACCGGGATCAGCTTGCCCTCGGGCACCACCACGCCCACGGCGACGTCCGGGCCTTCATAGAAGTATTCGGCAGCGGGGAAGTGCAGGATGCGGTTCGATTCGGCCACGATCAGGAATCCGTCTTTGGTGAAGCACACTCCGTTGGGGTTGCTGAACTTGATGGAGGGCGCAAAGACCTTGACCTCGGTGGCTGCGTCACCGTTGTTGCGGTTGGTCACGGCCCAGACGGTGGTCTTGCGGGTACCGACAAACAGCATGTTGGTGGAAGGGGCCACGGCCATGTAGCGCGCATCCGGCACCACGGCATACAGGTCGATCTTGAAGCCATCGGGCAGCTTGACTTTCTTCAGGTTGGCACGGATGGCGTCGGCATTCTTGCCTTCCTGGGGAATGGAAGGGATGTTCATGTTGGTCGCCGTATTGCCCATGCGCTGCAAGGTGTTGAGGTTGGCGTCCTGGGCATACGCAGACGTGGCGCCCAGGGCTGCAACAGCCAGGGCAAGGGATGTCAGTTTGATCAGTTTCACAATGAGGCCTTTATATTGGGTTGACAGCGGTTTTCAAATGCCTTGTTCAAATGAAAAATATTTGACAAGGACTGATGCGAATGTAGAAACGGTTCCCCTTGGCCGCGCCCCGGGTTAACCCGCAAAAAGCCCGCTCACCTGTTCCAAACTGGCGCATCTTTCTGCACAAACGCCTGCAAATAATTTCAAAATGAGAGAAGTTTTGGCGGTAGGCCACAAACCATGCGGGTTTGCAGCGGGCTCCGTCAAAATAGCTGTCATGCAGGAGACAGGCGAGCAGCAAGGGGACTCCCAAGCTAGCCGATTATTTTTCATATAACTACAGGCAGACATTCCCATGCAATTGAATCCCACACGATTGGTCCAGTCGCTCGCCCTGTTGGGCGTGATCAGCAGTTTGAGCGCGCAGGCGCAAACGCTGGAAGAGGTGGTGGTCTCCGCTTCACGCAGCGAGCAGCGCAGCTTTGATGCGCCTGCTGCCGTGCAAAGCGTGCCGCGTGAAACCATCCAGGCCGCAGGCCCCCAGGTCAACCTGTCGGAGTCGCTGGGTCGCGTGCCGGGCCTGACCATTCTGGACCGGCAAAACTACGCGCAGGATTTGCAGGTGTCGATACGCGGCTTTGGCGCGCGCTCGGCCTTTGGCATACGCGGCATCCGCCTGCTGATTGACGGCATCCCAGCCACCACCCCGGATGGCCAGGGCCAGGGCAGCTCCATCAGCCTGCCCTCCACCGACCACATCGAGGTGCTGCGCGGCCCGCTGGCGCTCTTGTATGGCAACTCGTCGGGCGGCGTGATCCAGGCCTTCAGCAAAGCCGCGCCCAAAGAGGCAGAGATCGGCTACCAGTACTACGTGGGCTCGTATGGCCTGCACCGCGCCGACTACCAGTTTGGCGACACCCTGGGCACGGTGGGCATCATGGCCGACTACAGCACCTTCAGCATCGACGGCTACCGCGCCAATAGCTTCACCGAGCGCAAGCAGTTCAACACCAAAATCGGCTTCGATGCCAGCGAGCAGCTGCACGTGAACCTGGTCTTCAACCAGTTCGACATGCCGCTGGCGCAAGACCCGCTGGGACTGACGCGGGCACAGCTGCTGGCAGACCCGACGCAGGCTGGCAAAGACTCTTCCGGAAACAATTCGGCCCGCTACTTTGTGCGCAAGACCGTGCTGCAAAACCAGTTGGGTAGCTCAGCCACCTACACGCTCGACAGTGACCATTCCTTCACAGGGCGGGCCTACTACGGCACGCGCGACAACCTGCAGTACCAAACCGGTACACCCGGCCCCAACGTCAACGGCGCCTGGACCGGACTGAACCGCGCCTACTATGGCGTGGGTCTGCAGTACAACGCACGCAGCAAGTGGGCTGACACACCGGTCGAATGGGCCACAGGTTATGAATTTGACCGCTCGCGCGAATTCCGCCAAAGCGGCGCGGCCAATCTGGGACAAAAGACGAGCACCACCCGCAGCGAAGACAACCAGGCCGAAAACAGCGACCTGTTTGCGCAAGGCTCGGCGCTGGTGTCGGATTCCATATCGGTTTCTGCAGGGCTGCGCCAGAGCACGGTGCGCTTTGTCAGCGATGACTACTACATCACCCCATCCGACCCCAACGGCTCTGGCAATGTGTCCTACCAGGCCACCACCCCGGTGCTGGGCGTCACCCTGCACGCCCGCGATGACCTGAACCTGTATGCCAACTATGGCAAGGGCTTCGAGACCCCCACCCTGGCGGAAATGGCCTACAAGCTCAACCCGGCGCCGGTGGGGCAGTTCAACACCACGCTGAGTGCGTCCAACAGCCAGCACTACGAAATTGGCAGCAAGTGGACCCCAAGCCCCAGCGCGCGCATGGACCTTTCGCTCTACCAGATCGACACCACCGATGAACTTGTCATTGCCAGCAGCGTGAGCGGAAGAACGGCGTACAAGAACGCTCCCGGCACCTCGCGCACCGGCTGGGAACTCTCCGGCAGCACGCAGCTCACACCGCATGTGGCCTTCAATGCCTCGGCTTCCATGATCGACGCGCACTACACCCAGACCTTCCTCAGCGGCACGACCGGAACCACCCGGGTAGAGAACGGCAACAAGCTGCCAGGCATCCCCCAGACCTCCGTGTTCACCGAGCTGGCCTGGACCAGCGAAGCCAATCCGGTCAAACCCGCGGGCCTGCGTCTGGGCGTGGAGCTGGTGCAAGCCGGGCGCATCTATGCCAACGACACCAACACCGAGTCGGCCGACGGCCACACGGTGCTCAACCTCAGCGCCAGCCAGCGCTGGGCCGTGGGCAAGGGCGGCCTGACCCTGTACGGCCGCCTCAACAACGTCAGCGATGAAAAATATGTGGGCTCGGTGATCGTCAACCAGGCGTCGAACCAGTATTACGAACCCGGCCTGCCCTCCAACTGGACCCTGGGCCTGAGCCTGAACCTGCCCCTCTGAGGGCGTTGATCCCTGTCAAAGACCGGTGTCTTTGACAGGTGCAACATGGCCGTACCCATTCAAAAAAGGTCTGCCATGACGCCCCTGGACACCGCCCCCTTCCACGCCGCGCTGCTGCGGCAACGCCAGTCGCTGCTGGCCCAGCTCACCACCCTGCGCGGCGGTGAGATCGGGCGCGCGCAGGCCTCCACCGAGCACTTTGCCAGCCGCGAGGACACCGAGGCGGCGGCCAATACCGCGCGCGACCTGGAGCTGGCCCTGGACGCCCACGACAGCACCGAAATTGCCGCCGTGGATGCCGCCCTGCAGCGCCTGGCAGACGGTGTGTATGGCGCATGCGTGGACTGCGGCGCAGAGATTGCCGAGGCGCGGCTGCTGGCAGCGCCAGAAGCCAGCCGCTGCATTGCCTGCCAGGAGAAATGGGAGAAACAGCAACGGGCCCAGCGCGCCTGAGCCGCCGCAATAGCAGGCCAGGCTGCTATCCTGCGGCCCTATGCAAAGCCTCTTTCACTTCGCCTTCAACGTCACCGACCTGGCGCTGGCGCGCCGCTTTTATGGCGGCGTGCTGGGCTGTGTAGAGGGCCGCAGCACCGCCACCTGGGTGGACTTTGATTTCTTCGGCCACCAGCTCTCGCTGCACCTGGGCGAGCCCTTCCAGACAGCCCTCACCGGCCATGTGGGCGAACACCGGGTGCCTATGCCGCACTTTGGCCTGGTGCTGGCCCTGCCCGACTGGCAGGCCATGGCCGCGCGCCTGCAGGCCGCGCGCACCGCCTTTGTGATCGAACCCCAGCTGCGTTTTGCAGGCCAACCGGGTGAGCAGTGGACGCTGTTTTTTCTGGACCCCTTTGGCAACCCGCTGGAGATGAAAGGGTTTGCATCGCTAGACACCCTGTACGCCGCATGATGAACTACACCTTTGCCTCGGCCACCATTCTGCTGGTGCTCATTACCGACCCGATCGGCAACATCCCCATCTTCGCCAACGCCCTCAAACATGTCTCGCCCGAGAGACGGCCCTGGGTCATCCTGCGCGAGATCCTGATCGCCTTCATGCTGCTGCTGACCTTCATGTTTGTGGGCGAGCGCTTTCTCTCCGTGATGAACCTGTCCGAGCTGGCCCTGCAAATTGGCGGCGGCGTGATCCTGTTTCTGATCGCCTTGCGCATGGTCTTTCCGCACCCCGAGGGGCCGGACCCGGAGCAGATGGAAGAGCCGCTGATCGTGCCCCTGGCCGTGCCCGCCATCGCCGGGCCCAGCGCGCTGGCCACCGTGCTGCTGCTGGTCTCGCAGCAACCCGAGCGCCGCCTGGAATGGATCGCGGCGCTGTGCGTCACCATGGCTGTGAGCGCTGTGGTGCTGGTCTCGGCCGAGCGCATACAGCGCCTCATCGGCACCCGCCTGGTGGTGGCGGTGGAGCGGCTCATGGGCCTGGTGCTGGTGTCGGTGTCCATCGAGATGATGCTGCGCGGCATCAAGACTTTTGCGTTGCAGCTCAGCCATGGTTGAGATACCCATCGCGCGCGAACGCCCCACGTGCCATACCCCTTTGAAGAGGGTGCTTCCGGCTCTCATCCTTGGCGCGGCACTCGCCCTTGCGGGCTGCGCTGCGCCCGGTGCCCCACAGGAGGGCGCGTCCATCTCCCTGCCCCTGCGCACCGGCTGGGTGGACGGACTGGTGGTTCGCTACATCACCACCGATGTGTCGGACGCGCAGCTGGCGCTGGAGAAGGGCGCGAACCATGCGCCACGCCTCGCGGACGCCACGCGCGGACCGGCAGACAGCCGCGTGCTCGAGCGGGTCTACGTCGTGGTGGGCTCGGCCCAGCCTCCGGTGTTCCAGTCCGCCCCCAAGCCGGTAGGCCCGCGCAGTGCGGATACCTCCTACAGCCCCTTGTGGCGTATGACCTTGGTGACCTGGAAGCAGCACACTGGTGCGCGGGAGTTGCGCTCCGAGCAGGACATCCTGGACGCAGAAGACCAGGGACTGCTCAGCATCGTGCCCACCGACAAGGTGCTGAATTGCCCCATCCTGTCGGTAGAAGGCCGGGGCACATTGCCGGGTGTGCGCTGGTAGGGCGCTTTGTGGGACACGGGTCGTTCGACAATCTTGCAAACAGGAGTTCTCCATGACACACACTGAAGACGCGCTGCACCAGATCATTTACATCAGCCGCCTGACCGACCCCGATGAAGCGCTTGTCACCAAAATCCTGCAAAAGGCCCTGCAGCACAATCCGCGCAACCACATCACCGGCATGATGCTGTGTGCGGATGGGGATGTCATGCAGGTGCTCGAAGGCCCCAAAGACCGGATCACCGCACTGTTTGAAAAAATCAGCGCACGCGTGCCGGTGCGGCCGCCGAAGTGATCCAGGCATTTTGTGCCTGGGCCATGAGCCGCTGAACGGCCCGCCCGGCCCGGAAGGGCGCGGGCTGCGCGGCCCTAAAAAACTACACAAGCATCTCCTGCTCCATCGCGCCGAACACGCTCTGGCCCGCTGCGTTCTTCATGTCGACGCACACCGTGTCGCCATAGCGCAGGTAGTCGCTGGCGGCCTGGCCGTCCTGCAGGGTTTCCATGGCGCGCTTTTCGGCGATGCTGTTGAAGCCCTTGGGCCAGCTCCACTGGCCGCGTTTTTCCACACCCGCATTGCTCACCGGCGCCGCCGCCACAATGCTGCCCGCGCGCACCGGACGCGTCTTGGCCAGCAAGGCCAGCAGCTGGCCGAAGGGCCAGGCCATGTCGGCACCGGCGTCTGCCATGCCGACCTTGCGGCCGTTCCAGCTGCACTGCAGGGGCAGGCCCACGCGGCCTTTGGCCCAGGCCTCACCCAGCTCGTCAGGTGTGATGGCCACCGGGCTGAAGGCGATGGCGCAACGGCTTTGCAGCGCAGCCGCGCCGTGGCTGGCGTCTGCGCTGTGCAGGCTGCGCAGGGTAAAGCTGTTGCACAGCATCAGCAGGCGCACGCCGTCCAGCGCGCGCTCAGGGGCGCAGTCCTGCGGCAGGTCGCCGGTGACCACCGCCACACCCGCCGCAAAATCCAGCCCCAGCGCCTCGGTGGCGCAGTGCAGCGCATCCTGCGCACCCAGCAGGGCGTCGCCCGCGCGCTGGTCCATCTGCGGTCCGTTTGTGCGGTCGCTCTCGGAGGCCATACCGGTGGCCTGTTGCAGCAGTGCGGTGTGGCTGGGCCACGCCGCTGCCGTCACGCACTGGTAGGCGCGCGGCAGCGGGGCCATGCACTGGGCCGGGTCAAACGGAAACGCGTGGCGGGCACGCCCGGCGTTGAGCGCATCAAACACGTCCTGCAATTGCGGCGAAATAAAATTCCAGTCGTCCAGCACTTGCTGCAGGCGGTTGGCAATGTGCGAGGCATAGTGGGCCTGGGTCAGGTCGCGCGAGACCACCACCAACTGGCCGTCGCGCGAACCGTCTTTGTAGCTTGCAAGTTTCATGGACGCATTTTCGCCTATCACCGCACGCCGGGTAACGGGACGGCTGTGGCTCTAAACTGGGGTTGCCGCGTTACAGACTGAACCTCCACCGCACTGCATGCCCGCTTCCCGCCCCGCACCGCCTACACCGCTGACAGCGCCAAAGCAGCCCACGCCAGCGCGGCTGTTGTGGTTGACCCTGCTGGTGCTGCTGGCGCATGCCTTGGCGCTGGGTGGCCTGCCCTCGACCTTGCACCTGATGGGCGAGGACACCGAAACCACGGCCCCAGTGGTGGCAACCGGCGTTTTTGTCACGCGCAGCCTGGCGCCCGTTCCGGCACAACCCGTACCCGCGCGCCGCCCGCCCACAAAGCGCATGCCGCAGGCGACCCGTCCCACACCGCCACAGCCCAAACCGGTGCAGACAGCAGCCGAGCCATCACCACTGCCCATCGCTGGCGCAGAACCCGTCACCGGACCCGCGCCACCAGGCGGCGACAGTGCCGCCACGGCCGGTGCGCCAAGTGCGGCAAGTGCTGCAGTTGCTGCAGTTGCTGCGTTGCCAGCCAGCGCTGCTTCCGCCAGCGTCACTGCCACTCCACCCCCCGCAGAGTCGCAGGCCATCAGTCGCGTCGAGCTGCCGGAGCCCGTACGCATGCAGTTTGAGGGTCGGGGTGAGGAAAAGGGTTTCATCAAGTACGCGGGCAGCGGCGAAATGCTGTGGCAGCCCGAGGGTGCGCAGTACAGCGCGCGGCTGGAGATTTCGGCCTGGGGCTTTCGCGTGCGCACCTGGACCAGCAAGGGGGCCTTGAACGACACCGGGCTCGCGCCCCTGCGCTTTGGTGACAAGCCGCGCGGGGCCGAGCTGGCAACACACTTCCAGCGCGACAAGGACATCATTTCGTTTAGCGCCAACAACCCCGACGTGCCGCTGCAGCCCGGCGCGCAGGACAAGCTCAGCGCCATCCTGCAGCTCAGCGCCCTGGTGGCGGGTGCGCCCGAGCGCTATGGCGCGGGCCAGCACATCCGCTTCCAGGCAGCCGATGCGCACCGCGCCGAACAGTGGGACTTTCAGGTGGGCCAGAGCGAACTGCTGGACCTGCCGGGTGGGCCGCTGCAGGGCCTCAAGCTCAGCAAGGCGCCCACCGTGGAATTTGACCAGGGCATTGAGGTCTGGCTGGCGCCTGCTATGCACTACCTGCCGGTGCGCCTGCGCATCACCGAGGCCAATGGCGCCTTTGTCGACCTGCTGTGGCGAAAGACACAAAAGCCCGAGGGTGGCTGATACAAGGGCTTTTTTCCTGTTACCCTTGATTTCAGACAGCCCGCTCCCCATTTGCCCAGCAAGCCCCAAGCAACCCAGGAAAGCCAGCCGCCATGCATACCCTCTACGACTCCGAGACATTCTCTGTCACCCATATGCTGGCCAACCCCGAGAGCGATGCCCAGCACCCCAGCGGTGCCAGCAAGTCCGAGCACGGCGCCCAGGTGCTGCCCATGCTGCTGCGCCACGGCTTCGAGATCGTCGACAAGCGCGCGGGCAAAGAGGTCTATCTGGACGGCTCCTGGGCCGAACTCTTCCAGCAGCACATCCAGGCCTGGCAGGCCAACACGCCCACCCAGGAAGAAGTGGAAGACACCTTGGAGCGTTACGCCGAGCTGGCGCAAAACCCGGTGGTTATTCATTAGCCTGGTGTGTTCCCCATGGCCTCGCCCATGAGAATGGCGCGCGCCGGTGCCCATTGCGAATTAAAAGCCAGCTGGCCTTTGGCAAACAACATCACTACGGTTGAGCCGAGCAAAAAGCGGCCCATCTCCGCACCTTTCTTCAACACCACCTGATCCGCCTCGTATTGCCATTCGCAAATCTGCGGGCTGCGCGGCGGGTTCACCTGGCCGTGCCAGACGGTGGTCATGCTGCCCACAATGGTGGCGCCCACCAGGGTCAGCACAAACGGCCCGGCGGCCCCGTCAAACACACACACCACCCGCTCGTTGCGCGCAAACAGCCCCGGCACACCACGCGCTGTGGTCGGGTTCACTGAAAACAGATCGCCCGGCACGTACACCATGCGGCGCAAGGCCCCGTCGCAAGGCATGTGGATGCGGTGGTAGTCGCGCGGGCTCAAATACAGCGTGGCAAACATGCCGTCCTGAAACTGCGCGGCAAGCCGTGCGTCACCCCCCACCAGCGCCGTGGTGCTGTAGCTGTGGCCCTTGGCCTGGAAAATCTGGTCGCCTGCGATGGGGCCGCACTGGCTGATGGCGCCGTCCACCGGGCACAGGTAAGCGGCCGTCGCCTGCGGACGGGCACCGCCTTTGAGGGCGCGGGTGAAGAAATCGTTGAAGCTGGCGTAGGCCGTGATGTCCGGCTGCGCCGCCTCGGCCATGTTGACCTTGTAGCGCTTCACAAACCACCGGATCAGCGCCGTGGTGAAGGCGCCCGCCTTGGCCCCTGCCGCCCAGCCCGCAAATATCGTCAGCGCCTTTTTGGGCAGCAGGTACTGCGGCAGGACCGCGAGGGAGTCAGACATGGCAGTCCTTTTTGGATATTGGTAAGCGAACGCGCGGGGCCGCGAATTATAGTGAGCGCATGAGCACCGCCCGCATCCCCCCCATCCAGTGTCTGTTGACCTTCGAGGCCCTGGCGCGTTTGCGCAGTGTCACGCAGGCCTCTGAAGAACTGCACGTCACGCCCAGCGCGGTCAGCCACCGGGTGCGCCAGCTCGAAGAAATCATAGGCACCAAGCTGTTTGGCCGCTCCGACTTTTCGCTCACAGTGGAGGGCAGCGAATACCTGGCCCATGTGCGCGAAGGGCTCACCATCCTGCAAAAGTTCCCCAGCTCGGCCGCCCTGCCGGGAAAACGCAAGCTGCGCCTGGCTGTCACCCCCACCTTTGCGCGCAGCCTGCTGATTCCGCGCCTGCGCCAATTCACCGAGGCCTATCCCGAGATCGACCTCACGCTGCAGGTCTCCATCCCGCTCCTGGACGTGGTGGCCGAGGACGCCGACCTGACGGTGCGCTTTGGCCCGGGCCGCTACGCCGACCTGGAGTACCTGTGCCTGGCCAAGGACGAGGTGGCCCCCCTGGCCTCACCCGCCTTTGTGCGCGAACACGGGCCCTTTGAGACGGCGCAAGACCTGGAGGGCGTGGCGCTCTTGCGCAGCCCGCTGGAGCCCTGGCGCACCTGGTTTTCGGCCCACCACCTGGACTGGCCCGAACCGGTGGATGGCTCGCAGTTCAACGACATCGGCCTGATGTGCGACGCCGCCGCCGCCGGCATGGGCGTGGCCCTGGTCCGCCTCAAACTCGGTGCGCCCTGGCTGGAGGTGGGCTCGCTGGTGCGCCTGGGCACCAGCGAAACGTATTTGCGCAACGTGCCCAGCCCGCACGCCCACTACCTGTGCTGGCGCACCGGCGCCATGGACCGCTGGGAAGTGGCGGCGTTTACCGATTGGTTGAAGAAGTCGCTGGGCTAAAGGCCCGGCGCTACATGATCAGCGACCAGCCAATCCCCAGAACCAGCAGCACCCCGGTGACGGCGCTGGCCAGCAGCCACACCGGCACAAGCCAGGTCCATGGGCGCGGCGTGGGCGCGCGGTTTTCTGTGTTGCTCATGGCTTAGACCACTCCAAAACGTTCGCGGTGGATGTGATGGCCCGGCACGCGCAGGCGCAGCAGGCATTGCTCTGCCATGTCCATCAAGGCCGCCGGGCCACACAGATAGTAGCTAGCGGCCAGCGCACCGCTTGGCAGGTGGCGCGCAATAAAGTCTGCATCGAGCCGACCCACGGGCTGCGCCAGTTTGACCAGAGGGTTGGAAAAGACATGGCGCACCCGCAGCGGCAGGCGCTCTTGCAAGCGCTGTATTTGCGCATGGCAAATGATGCTGTCCTCGTTGCGGTTGGCCAGCCACAGATGACAGGCTCGCGGCGATTGCCGGTCTGCCAGCGTCTCCAGCATGCTGACCAGCGGTGTCACCCCCACGCCCGCGCCAATCAGCACCAGCGGTGCGGTCGGCTCATCGTCCAGGTAAAAGCCGCCATACGGGCCATCCACGTACAGCACGTCACCCACCTGCAGATGCGGCACCTCGGCACTGAAGCCGTCGTGCTGCTTGATAGCGAAGCGGATGCAGTGTGGTGACTCGGCGCTGGAGGCGAGGGAAAACGGGTTGTAGGAAAAAGAAAAAGGCGTGTTGCGGGTGGTGATCCAGGCAAACTGGCCGGCCTTGAACTGAAAGCCGCGCTTGCCGTAGGACGCCGGGTTGACCAATTCCAGCACCAGGCTGGCCGTGCCCGCCGCATCGGGTGTGATGTGCGTGATGCGCCAGCGGCGCTGGTAGCGCATCAAGGGTTTGAGCACCCGCACCCACAAGCCCAGGCCCACAAACAACAGCGTCAGAACCTGCCAGGCCAGACGCTGCCAGGGGTCATGCAGGTAGTAGTTCACCAGCAGCACGTGCGCCATGGCGGCCAGCAGCACGGTCAGCGCCAATACCCAGTGGCTCATCTGCCAGACCTTGTAGCTGATGCGCCATCGCCGGCGAAAGACCGACAGCAACACCAGCGCCGCCAGCGCCAGCACCGACAGCACGGCAAACTTGGCGCGCAGGGGCGAGGTGAAGACATTGAGCAGCTCGAGGTACTTGCCATCCAGCGCGAACAACAGCAGGGGATGCAGCAGGGCAAAGAGGCTGGCCGGGTAGGCCATGGCCTTGTGGAAGGCCAGCACCGCGTCCATGCCCAAGGGCGCCGAGACCATCTGCATGCGCGCGGCGATGACAAACTGGGCCCCCATCATGGACAGGGAGAGAAAGCCCAGGGCAATGGAAAAGTTGAGCCCGAAGCCGCGCCCATGCGCCAGGTTCACCGCTCCACCCACCAGGGGAATACAGACCACCAGCACATAGACCAGCAGCCAGCCAACAGAAGACAACTTCAGACGAATCACACAGCGCTTTCAAAGCATGGAACCAGGGCGGAACCATAGCCGACTTTTTGTGTGAATGAGTAGTCAATTTCTGACGCTTGCGCGGAGTCCAGCGCAACCAGTCGGTCCCGTTCGGCATGGAGAGTGATTCGCCGCAAAGGCTCACTTTTGTCGCTTCTTGTGCTGCTCTCCAGCAGCGCCCTGGGATCACAAGACAGGACGCAGTTCAGCGCTTACACAGAAGAACCAACCGTTGGATGGGCACGGCCTTCTGAGGCATTGTCTGCTCGGCTACCTTTGCAATTCAACACCCCCTGCAAGTAAATTCACGCGCCCCTGCCCCGCTATGCCCTACAGTGGCATACAGCCCAGGAGCCCCTCCATGAACGCGCCCACCACCCCCCTCACCACCGAACTGCTGAAAAAAGCCGAGCTGCAGGCGCGCGTCTTGCAGGCCCTCAAACCCCTGCTGCCCGCCCACGCCCTGCTGTATCAAAGCGAAGACACCACGCCCTATGAATGCGATGGCCTGACCGCTTACCGCGCGCGGCCCCTCTTGGTGGCGCTACCCGAGACCGAGGCGCAGGTGGCGGCGGTGCTCAAAGCCTGCTATGCGCTGGATGTGCCGGTGGTGGCGCGCGGCGCGGGCACCGGCTTGTCGGGTGGTGCCATGCCCAACCCGCTGGGGGTGACGCTCTCCCTGGCCAAGTTCAACAAAATTCTCACCATCGACAAGCGCAGCCGCACGGCCGTGGTGCAGTGTGGCGTGCGCAACCTGGCCATCAGCGAGGCGGCCTCCCCCTATGGCCTGTACTACGCGCCCGACCCCAGCAGCCAGATTGCCTGCACCATAGGCGGCAATGTGGCGGAGAACTCGGGCGGCGTGCACTGCCTCAAATATGGCCTCACGCTGCACAACATCCAGAAGGTGCGCGGCTTCACCATGGAGGGCGAGCCCATCACCTTTGGCAGCGATGCGCTCGATGAGCCCGGCTACGATTTCTTGAGCGTGGTGATTGGCAGCGAGGGCATGCTGGCGGTGACCACCGAAGTCACCGTCAAGCTCATCCCCAAGCCGCAACTGGCGCGCTGCATCATGGCCAGCTTTGACGATGTGCGCAAAGCCGGGGACGCGGTGGCCGAGGTGATTGCGGCGGGCATCATTCCCGCAGGGCTGGAGATGATGGACAAGCCCATGACGGCGGCAGTGGAAGACTATGTGCACGCCGGCTACGACCTCGACGCCGCGGCCATTTTGCTGTGCGAGAGCGACGGCACGCCCGAAGAGGTGGAAGAGGAAATTGGCCGCATGAGCGCGGTGCTGACCGCTGCCGGTGCCACGGCCATTGCGGTGAGCAACAGCGAGGCCGAGCGCCTGCGCTTCTGGAGCGGGCGCAAAAATGCCTTCCCCGCCTCCGGCCGTATCAGCCCCGACTACATGTGCATGGACAGCACCATCCCGCGCAAGCGCCTGGCCGACATCCTGCTGGCCATCGCCGAGATGGAAAAGAAATACCAGCTGCGCTGCTGCAATGTGTTCCACGCCGGTGACGGCAACCTGCACCCGCTGATTTTGTTTGACGCCAACGACGCCGACCAGCTGCACCGCTGCGAGCTGTTTGGCGCCGACATCCTGGAAACCAGCGTGGCCATGGGCGGCACGGTGACGGGCGAGCACGGTGTGGGCGTGGAAAAACTCAACAGCATGTGCGTGCAGTTTTCTGCGGACGAAAACGCGCAGATGTTTGCGCTCAAAGCGGCCTTTGACACCAAAGGTTTGCTCAACCCCGGCAAGGTCATTCCCACCCTGCAGCGCTGCGCCGAGTACGGAAAGATGCTGGTACGGGGCGGGCAGATCAAGCACCCGGATTTGGAGCGCTTTTAAACCCATGCAGGCCCTGCGCGGCATCACCTGGCTCCTGCTGATGCAAAGCATGGGCGAGGTGCTGTCACGTGCCCTGCACCTGCCGCTGCCCGGACCGGTGGTGGGCCTGCTGCTCTTGCTGGTGGCGCTGCGTTTCCCTTTGGTAAGCGAGAGCGTGCAGCCAGTGGCTGAATTTTTGCTGCAACACCTTTCCCTGCTGTTCGTGCCGGTGGGCGTGGGGGTGATGACGCATGTGGCCATCCTGAGCCAATACGGTGTGCGCATTGCCATCGTCATCGTGCTCTCCACCTGGATCAGCTTGGGCGTAAGCGCCCTGGTGCTGCGCGCGCTGATGCGCCGGGAAGAAGCACATGGCTGACTTCGTCCAGCTCTGGGTCTATTTATCCTCCACACCGCTGTTTGGCCTCACCGCCACCTTGCTGGTGTATGTGATCGCGCAGGCCTTTTACGGCCGCATGGGGCAGGCGGCCTGGGCCAACCCGGTCTTGTGGTCGGTGGTGATTTTGGCCCTGGGCCTGACACTCACCGGCACGGCCTACCCCACGTATTTTTCGGGCGCGCAGTTCATCCACTTCTTGCTCGGGCCTGCGGTGGTGGCGCTGGCCTGGCCGCTGTGGTTGCGCCGCAGTGCATTGAAAACGCACTTTGGCCGCTTTGCCCTGGCCGCCCTGGCCGGAGGCTCTGCTGCTGCAGTGAGCGCCACCGCACTGGCCTGGGCGCTGGACCTGCCACACGATGTGCTGCTGTCGCTCGCACCCAAGTCGGTCACCGCGCCGGTGGCCATGGGCGTGGCGGAGAAAATTGGCGGCATACCGGCGCTCGCCGCAGTGTTTGCGGTGGTCACCGGCATGGTGGGCGCGCTCTCGGGCAAGTACCTGTTTGATGCCCTGGGCATTGGAAAAGATGCCACCGGCTGGATGGCGCGCGGCTTTGCGCTCGGCACGGCCGCTCACGGCATAGGTGCTGCGCGCGCCCTGCAGGTGAATGCCGATGCGGGCGCATGGGCCGCGCTGGCGCTGGGCCTGCAGGTGGTGTTGGCCTCGGTGCTGATGCCGCTGGTGGCGCGTATGCTGTGAGCTTGGTCCACCCTGCTTTGCCCCCATGCGCCACACCATCCTGAACCTCGAAGAATCCAGAATCCGTGAAGTGGCCAACGCCGGGCTGGGGCAGAGCGATGTGCTGGCCTTCTGGTTTGGCGAGAGCGACGAGGTCACGCCCGACTTCATACGCCAGGCCGCCATCGATTCGCTGCAACAGGGTGAAACCTTTTATGCCCACAACCTGGGGCTGCCGGAACTGCGCAAGGCCATTGCAGCGGCCATGTCGGCCAAGCACCCTTTGCACAACGGAGGAACAGGCGGAGGCAAGGCCATCGCCATGGAGCGCATTGCCGTCACCAGCGGTGGCGTGAACGCCCTGATGCTGGCCGTGCAAGCCCTGGTGGACCCGGGCGACCGCGTGGTGGCCGTCACACCGGTGTGGCCCAACCTGACGGCGCAGGCGCAGATCATGGGCGCTGACCTGCACAGCGTGTGCCTGACACCCCAAGAAGGCGCCTGGACGCTGGACCTGCAGGCCCTGCTGGCGGCCATCACACCAGCCACCAAACTGTTGATCGTCAACGCGCCCAACAACCCCACCGGCTGGACGCTGGAGCCCGCCGAGCAGCGCGCCATCCTGGCCCACTGCCGCAGCACCGGCACCTGGATTTTGGCCGACGAGGTCTATGAAAACCTGTACTACGAGCCCACCACCAACGCCTGTGCGCCGAGCTTTCTGGACCACTCCGTGCCCGACGACCGGTTGGTGGTGGTGCACAGTTTTTCCAAGAGCTATTTGATGACCGGCTGGCGCCTGGGCTGGCTGGTGATGCCGCCTGCCATGACCGCCGCCATGGGCAAGCTGATTGAATTCAACACCTCGTGCGCCAGCACCTTTGTGCAGCGCGCAGGCATTGCGGCACTGGCCCGCGCCGATGAGGTCACGCCGCGCGTGGTGGCGCATCTCAAAGCCTGCCGCGATGCGCTGGTGCCCGCGCTGCAGGCGCTGCCGGGCGTGCAGGTGGCAGCACCCAAGGGCGGCATGTACGCCTTCTTCCAGCTGCCGGTGGTGGGCGACTCGCTCACCGTGGCCAAGCGTCTGGTGCAAGAGGCCGGCCTGGGCCTGGCGCCGGGCAACGCCTTTGCGCCCCAGGCCAATGGCTGGCTGCGCTGGTG